>WGDG01000296.1 GCA_015493425.1 Sulfurovum sp. | reverse complement strand
AGTCTGTGGAGTAATATGGGTTACTGTCATATGTATGATTTTTAAAGATATTCTTTTTTTCATGAAAAATATGCTTCATCATCAAAACACTCTGTAAAAGAGTGTTTCAAGCATAAAGCAGAAAAGCGTTATTTCAGCTTTCCGCTGACATTTTCAAATTTCTGCTTTGTAAGCGTATGGAGCTTCAGAATCTTTTTGCCGTTGAAGTCAAATTTCTTCATATCGAGCATTTTGATGTTCTGATCGTCGTATGTCTTGTAGTAGTAACGAAGATTTTTCGTATCACGCACGACTGTCAGCATCGTATAGTCAGAGAATATTTTCCCCTCTTCGATGGTTCTTGCTGCACCGACAGGGATGTCAAAACTGTTGAGAATGTGGAAGACTTGCATGACGCCTTGTTCTGCCTTTGCATCAGGGATCGTACTTCCGGCAAATGCCGCTGCTCTTACAAATCTTGACGGCGGTGTGAAGTCACCCGGCAGTCCGAGCATACCCGCACCCTGTCCAAGCGGCTTGAGTGAAACACCGAAAACTTTTTTAGGATCAGGTGTATTGGCACCCAGTGTCACATAGTTGCGAAGATTGGTCATGTGCCAGTCAAATGTCGGTGAGTTGGTAATGACGCCGATAGGGTCGTCATAGACTTTCAGCTTACCGTCGATCGGCTCGAAGACAATGCTTTTACCCGTTTTATCATAGACAATGAAGTGGAAAGGCTGTACCTGCGGCGGGAAGCCCGGTGTCAATACCGGAGAGATCGCCACTTCGTTGTTCTCAAGCGCCTTTTTTACTTCATCGACCGTAGAGAACATGGAGAGGATCCACTGCACGATATCGGTCGAGGACATGGAGATAGACTGGTTCTCTTTTGTTGTTACAGAGTATTTGGCATATCCGGGGAAGTAGAAGTTGGCACATACCAGCCCCTTTTCGTTCATACCGTCAACAATGACATCATAGTCAGCGATGATCATCCCCGCAGAGGCATACTTCGCTGTCCACGTTTTCCCCGGCCCCTTTGTTGTCATACCCGTAAACTTGTAGCCTCTTGGTACTACAGCGATGCTGGTATCGATAAGTACACCGAACTCAACGGTCCTGCCGTTGATCGCAGCACCGTCTTTGGTAGTGATCTGCACACCCGTACAGGCATCTGCAGCGGTAAAGCCAAGTGTCATTGTCAGTGCTGCAACCGCAGCGATCGTTCGTTTTTTTATTTTCATTTTTTTCCTTTATGTTGAGTTGGATCAAAGATCACCAAATGGATTCTTGATGATGAAATTAGCCTGAAGCATTATGGTAGAATCATTACCGATGTCATCAGGCGATATGAGCGTTTTTTGATACTCTGCCATAAGCATGACAGGCATTGGTCCGATCTTGATCATCTTTCCCACGCCAAATGCAAGGGGCAGTGTAAGTCTGTTGTCTTTTTTCGCACTCCAGTCATAGGTGATATGCGGAGAAGCACGCAACTGCCAGGCATTCGGTAAATTCCGTACAATAAAATACTGTATATCAGTATGATTGAGGTTTTTGTCGTGTGCTGCTTTGATTACAGGGTTATCATTTGACTTTCCGTCATCTTTGATCCCCCACCAGTGCTGAATATGTGTTCCGATCGTCCACTTTTCATTCGCCCACAAAAGCAGTGCCGTAGGCCCTGCCTGGTACTGGTGAGACCCCAAAAGGTCATTGTTCGATGTCGGAAAAATGAAAGTGGCTCCTACACCGTAAGACCAGCCGACTTTATTGACTTTACCTACACCCACAGGCAGGATCAAGTCACCAAAGTCTGAAGAATCATCCAAACCGATGCCGCTGATATTATAACTTCCGCCAAAACGTGCCGTAGGGCCTTTGATATAGGTAACGACAGGGCGCGCGAATGCCGTATAGCCACCCTCCAAGGGTACGGGAAGTACCGGCTGAAATAGTGTGCTGTCGATTGTCGGACTCCCCTCTATCTTGTTGCCCTTGAGCGTCGTATGGTTGTATTGGAACGAGAGGTTCCAGATCTGTGCCAGAGGATTTGCCAGCTCTTTGCTAAGCTCCTCCATACTCTTGTTTTCGGCGGCACCAAGCGTCGTCGAGGCAATATCCAGCAGCAGAAATAGTGCCAATATCTTATCTTTTATTCGTATCATTCATTTCCTTATTGGCGTTCTTGCCGAATCCTGAAGTGATGCTTCAGCTTCACCTTTGAACGAGGCTAAAGCCATCGCTTCTAATTCAGGCTGCAAGATGCCTATTTTTTATTTCCGCAGAAAGCGTCAAACGCTTCCGCACTCTTTTCGAACTTCTCTTTTTTCGCCAGTTCCCAGGGACGTTCACAGCTATTGGTTTTGTCACACCATTTGTAGCCGGCAGACCCGATGCAGCCATGTGCATCTTTGTCGCCGCCAATCAGTTTTTTCCTATTGATCATCATCTCACCCTTGTGTACCACCGCATAGACCGGGATATCTTTGATCTTCATCGTGTCGATCTTGAAAGGGTTTTGTGCCAATATTGTGAAGTTCGCCACTTTCCCCTTTTTGATGGAGCCAAGCTTCTTTTCCTGGTTAAGCGTACGCGCTGCGTTGATGGTAATGGCCTTCATTCCGGTAAAGACATCTATACGCTGGTCCTGGGAGAATTTGCTTCCTTCCCCTGTCATACGGT
>WGDG01000295.1 GCA_015493425.1 Sulfurovum sp. | reverse complement strand
TCTCTACACTTACAGGCGGTACACCGCTGCGTGAAGATGTGCCGCGGGGGGAAAGTGATATTCCCGAAAAAATTCTCGAGCACGCACCGCAGGCGGCAGATGACTTTTTCATCGTTCCTGCGATCATCGAGTAGTCATGGTCAGACTCTACGGCATCAAAAACTGCGACAGTGTGCGCAAAGCGGCCAAGTTTCTCAAAGCACATGATATTCCTTACGAATTCATCGACTTCAGAGAAACACCGGTTGATGAAACAACAATCCGCAAATGGCTTGAAAAAACCGACTTGAAAACCCTTTTCAACACCAGGGGAACCACCTACCGGACGCTCGGTCTCAAAGCACTTGATCTTTCCAATGAAGAGAAGACAGCCTGGCTTGCAAAAGAGAATATGCTCATCAAACGTCCCGTACTGGAATTTGAAGATAAAGTAATCGTCGGGTATAATGAGTCCGAATATCAAAATACCCTACTCTACCCCTAAAGGATACCTATGGCTACTTTCGACATTAAAAAACTGCTCCAGAGCGTTGTTGCCCACGGCGCTTCCGACCTCCACCTCGTCAGCCGCTCCGAGCCGCAGATCAGACTCGACGGAAAACTCAAGCCGGTCAACCTTCCCAAGCTTACAGGTGAAGACATTGAAGAGATGGCGTACTCACTCATTACCGAAAAACAGAAGAAACACTTTGAAGAGTACAATGAACTCGACTTCGCCCTTTTGCTGCCGGGGATCGGACGATTCAGAGCCAACTACTACAAAACACTCGGTGACACGGCGGCAGCCTTCCGTATCATTCCCATCGATATTCCTTCCCTCGATGATCTTGGCGCTCCACAGATCTTTAAAAGGATGGTAAAACGGGAAAAAGGCCTCATTCTGGTCACCGGGCCGACAGGTTCCGGTAAATCGACTACCCTTGCGGCACTGCTGAATGAAATCAACCTCTATGAACAAAAACACATTGTTACCGTTGAAGATCCTGTGGAATTTATCCATGAAAACAAAAAAGCAGTCTTCTCACACAGAGAAGTCGGAGAAGATACCCGATCATTTGCGACAGCCCTCAAGTATGCGATGCGCCAGGACCCCGATATTATCCTCATCGGGGAGATGCGTGACAAGGAAACCATCGAAGCGGCACTGACTGCGGCAGAAACCGGGCACCTTGTCTTCGGAACCCTTCACACCTCATCCGCCCCCGGAACCATTAACCGTATCATCGATGTCTTTACCGGTGACGAGCAGCCGCAGATCCGTGCGATGATCTCCACATCACTCGTGGCGGTCATTGCCCAGTCCCTGCTGCCAAAAATCGGAGGCGGGCGAATTGCGACACATGAGATCATGATCACCAACCACGCGATTGCCAACCTGATCCGTGAGGATAAAGTGCATCAGATCTATTCACAAATGCAGCTTGGACAGGAAGATTCCGGTATGCAGACACAGACACAGGCACTGTTGAAATATATTAGAGAAGGAAAGATCAGCCGCGAGGTAGCACTGCAGTATGCCAATAAGCCTGATGAACTCTCCAAAGCCATCCGATAAAAGGACAAAAGCTAAGATAGAGAATTTATCGATACAATTATGAAATTTTTTTGGGAGTAGCTGTAAATGGATAACTTTACAATGGTGGGGTTCAACTATTTTGACGTAACGATCGGTGCGATCATCCTTATTTTGGCAGTCAAAGGCTTTATGAACGGTGTCATTAAAGAGGCATTCGGGCTTGCCGGGCTCATCGGCGGTGTCTACTTCGCATCGCGTCTCGCTCCCGAAGCGGCAACATTCATTCAAAGCCACTTTGTGCAGCTTGACAATACATCCCTTGCCAAACTGATCGGCTTTATGGCTATTCTGATCATCATCTGGCTGAGTGCCACTATTCTGGGGGCTATTGTGGCAAAACTCTCCGATGCGAGTGGACTGGGTCCTATCGACCGTATTCTCGGATTTATTGTAGGCGGAGGAAAGTACTTTGTCATCTTCGCCCTCATTGTCACTGCACTCTCCAACGTCACACTCATCCGAGACAATGCACATAAATATGTCAAAGATTCCATGCTCTATCCACTGCTTCTCAAAGCTGGATCGGCCATCATCAAGATAGACCCTGCAACACTCGGGCTGACCACCCC
>WGDG01000294.1 GCA_015493425.1 Sulfurovum sp. | reverse complement strand
GTTTGGGTGTGGAAATGGGCTGACGCATCACATCGTAGGAGTGTATCTCAAGCGATTTGAAGACAAACTTTTTGTAGACAGGGTCGATAAGTGAGGAGACCGAGTGCAACAGCCCAACCATTGTAGCAAGTGAAGAGGGGTAGGAACTGTCGTGAATCTCCGCATCGGTTTCAAATTCGCCGCGTGAGAATTTCCAAATGCCGTTCTTGTAAAACTTTTCGATTGCGGCGTTTGTCAGCTTTTGTGCAACGATGAGATGGGTTTCGTCAAGCGTACTCTCATATGCTTCGATGAGCGCTTCACCAAAGTAGGCGTAGTCTTCCAAAAAGGCGTGGATTTTCGGTTTTTTGCCAATGAGTGTGGAGTGGAAGAGCTGAGCGTTGGGGTACATTGTCTCAAGCAGCCGCTGCAGCGCCTCTTTGGCCGGTTCGAGATATGTTGAATTGACTCTGGAGGCTTTGAAGAGTGCTGTGATCATCATCGCGTTCCATGAGGTGATGACCTTTTTGTCTATGAAGGGGTAGACACGCTTCTCTTCCCTGCGTTTTTTGAGTGCAGCGACGGCTTCGTCGTAGTAGGGGATCGCTTCGGTATTTTCAGGCGAATCGACGCGTACGATGTTCTTGCCTTCGAAGTTTCCCTCCGGCGTGATGTGCAGTGCTTGAGCAAGTGCTTCGTGCTCTTTTTTGGGGATGCCCGCTTTGGCAAAGGACTTGAGTGCCTTTTCATAGGTATAGACAAAATATTTCCCCTCTTCGCCTTCGGTGTCGGCATCGCTTGCGGAGTAGAATAGATTGTCTTCCTGCATTTTCTCAAGCATGAAATCGAGTGTTTCGAATGAGACCTTTTTGAAGAAGTCATCACCTGTGACATGGTAGGCTTTAAGGTAGACGCTGCTCAGGTGGGCATTGTCGTAGGTCATCTTCTCAAAGTGCGGAACCAGCCAGCTGTCATCAGTAGAGTAGCGGCAGAAACCGCCGTCGACAAGGTCTCTGAGTCCTCCTTTTGCCATTGCCAACAGTGAAAAGCGTGCCATTTCAAGCGCCTCTTTGCTGCCGGTAAGTTTGTGCAGGTCAAGCAGCAGGTCGAGGGTAGAGGCCTGTGGGAACTTGGGAGCTTTGTTGAAGCCGCCTTCTCTACGGTCAAAGAGCTGTCCGGCCTGTTCGATGTAGCGGCCGATGATGCTGTTGTCGAGTTTGGTTGCCTGTATTTTATCTTTGTCAGGGTTGAGGTGTTTGAGCACTTTTTCCGCCTCTTCGACAAGTGGTCCTCTTTCATTCTTGTACTTGTCGGCAATCACCTCCAGCAGCGTGGGAAAGCTCATCATCCCGTAGCGGGGTTCAGGCGGAATGTAGGTCGCGGCGTAGAAAGGCTTGAGATCCTCAGTCAGAAAGATGGATGCAGGCCATCCTCCCGGACGTCCATTCATGAGCTGGTAGACCTCCTGGAAGTGCTTGTCTATGTCGGGACGCTCTTCACGGTCGACTTTGATGGCGACAAAGTGCCTGTTGAGAATTTCGGCAGTCTTTTCATTCTGGAACGACTCTTTTTCCATAACATGACACCAGTGGCAGGAGCTGTAGCCGATACTCAAAAAGATGGGTTTGTGCTCTTTTTGCGCCTTTTCGAAAGCCTCTTCTCCCCATGGGTACCAGTCGACCGGGTTGTCGGCATGCTGTTGAAGATAGGGAGAGTGTTCGTTTTTGAGATGGTTGGACATGGTTATTGGCCTCATGTAAATAAATAGTTAACGCATTTTTGCTAAGATTACACAGCGTCTACACGGATAGTAGCATACAATGCTTATATAAAAATTTATTGACAGAGAGTAACAATGACAAAACTGTTCAAGCAACTTCTTGCAACACTCCTCTTCTTTAGCGTATTTTCTTATGGGGGATTCAGCAGCGCACTGAAAAAACAGAAATTCTTAGACCCCGAAGATGCCTTTAAAATCACAGCCGTACAAAAGGGTGATGTGATTGAAACGCAGATCAGGCTGGCCGACAAGATTCATATTTACAGGAATGATTTAAAGTTTCGTATCGTCAAGCCGAAAACAGTCGCACTGAATCCCAACCTGCCGCCTGCGCATGAAGTCGACGGTGAGCAGGTTTACGAAAAGGGATTGACGGTCAAGATTCCTGTGAGCGACATTGCATCCAAAGTAAAAGGGGACTATACCCTTGAAGTAGAAGTAGTAGGGTGTTCGGATGCAGGTATTTGCTACCAGCCGTTCAAAAAACATTTTGACTTCAAAGGCAAAGCAGCAGGCGTCTTTGAAAAGATCAGTTCACTGACACATGAAGGCAATACCGCCAAAATTGCCGATGTGCTTGGCAGTGAAAATTCTTTTTTTATTGTACTGCTCTTTTTTATATTTGGACTGCTGCTTGCACTTACTCCGTGTATTTTTCCAATGATCCCTATTCTCTCCTCTATTATCGTATCACAGTCAGGGAGTGGAAAGCCCAGTGTTGCCAAGGCTTTTTTCACCTCTCTTGTTTATGTTGTTGCGATGGCGCTAACCTACACAGTTGTCGGTGTAGTTGCCGGACTGGTAGGAGCCGATATTCAGACAGCCATGCAGAACCCGTGGGTACTGACCGCGTTTGCTGCGATGTTTGTTGCCCTTGCCTTTTCTCTCTTTGGCTACTACGAAATAGGCCTGCCTGCATCGTGGCAGAGCAGACTCAGCCGTGCGAGTGACGAGGCGGGACAGAAGGGCGGTTTTATCGGTACGGCTGTTATGGGTGTGCTTTCCGCACTTATTGTCGGCCCCTGCGTAGCACCGCCGCTTGGCGGTGCGGTGCTTTTCATCTCCCATACCGGTGATGCACTGCTTGGCGGTGTGGCACTCTTTGTGATGAGCATCGGAATGGGCATGCCGCTGCTGCTTGTAGGTATCGGTGCCGGGAAATTCATGCCAAAACCGGGCGGTTGGATGAGTGTGGTCTCTCAGGTCTTCGGTGTGATGATGCTGGGTCTTGCCATCTTTATGCTGGGACGCGTACTGCCGGACGGTATTACACTAATACTCTGGTCACTGCTCTTTATGGGATCGGCACTCTATATGGGTGTGTTTGACGACAGTGACAAAAAGCCCGGAGCGAAAAAGCTTGTACAGCTTTTTGCTGTTGTGCTAATGCTCTATGGAGCTTCTCTGTTTGTAGGGGCACTGAGCGGTGCGAACTCGATGCTGAGACCCTTTGAACGGTTTACCGCACCCAAAAGTGTCGCTGTTACGACAGATGATGAAAAGAGCAGCCACAGAGGCTACAGTATCGCACGTCTGCTCAAAGAGGTGGCTGCTTCAGACAAACCGGTGGTGGTAGATTTTGGCAAAGAGAGCTGTACGGCATGTAAAGAGCTTGAAGAGATTACCTTTCCCAACCCTAAGGTCAAGGAGCAGCTCAAGAAGTTTAAATTTATCAAAGTTGATGTGACTGACAATACTGATGCAGAGAAGGCACTGTTGAAAAAGTATGAACTTTTCGGTACTCCCAATATCATCTTTTTTGACAAAAACGGAAAGTTCATGCCTGAAAAGAGTCTGACAGGATTTGTCAAACCGCAGGAGTTTGCCGACCACCTGAAAAGGGTTGATGAGGAGAGTGCACGCTGATGCGTGTGCACCTGCATTTGCCAATATGCTTATTTACTTCATAATCAATATCTTTACATTTGTAAAAAATAAAGCTATACTTATGTAAATTACATATGTAAGGTTCTTATATGTTTAAACGATCTGTAGAGAGTATTTTACAGGAAGCACTCCATATCTCACCGGCTGTATTACTGACCGGTGCAAGACAGATAGGGAAATCTACGCTATGCCTCTCTTTGAAAAGAGAGTACAGAGTATTTGACGATTTGACACAAAGGGAAGCTGCCAAGAATGACCCTCAAGGCTATATCGCTTCACTCCCCAAACCGGTTACCATAGATGAGATACAAAAAGTACCTGAAGTACTCGATGGTATTAAACTTGATATTGATAACCATAGAGTCAATGGAAATTTTTTGCTTACTGGATCTGCCAATGTACTTGATATGAAAAAAGCCAAAGAGACGCTCGCCGGGAGAATCATAGAAATACCAATGTATCCGCTCTCACAAAAAGAGATACACCATAAGCCGGCGGAGAATATCATTGATATTTTGTTCACAGAAGGTGTAGAAGGATTACGTTGTGATAAAAAGTCTGTGACAGAACTGCTGGAAGCGGTACTGAAGGGTGGCTATCCTGAGATACTTAAAATAGATACACCAAGAGGCAGATCCCTGTGGTTTAATGCCTACATCAGTACCTATGTAGAAAGAGACATACGGGATGTTGGAGAGCTTAGAGATATCTCAGCATTTATACGTTTTTACAATATCATCGCACCAAGGTCGTGCGGTTTGGTAAATAAATCAGATTTGGCAAATGAGGCAAACCTTTCGGAGGCTACAGCAAGCAACTATCTGAGTATGCTGGAGATGATCTACCAGATTGCACTGCTTAAGCCTTATGTCTCCAACATTTCCAAACGTTTTATAAAGTCTCCTAAACTCTTTATGACCGACAGTGGACTTTTTTGTCATCTTTTGGGAATTGCCTCAGTTGACGACTTGATGCAAAGCAAACATAAAGGAGATATTATCGAAACGTTTGTCTATTCCGAACTTGCCAAGCACATAGGATATTCTCAAACACAACCTTCTATGTACCACTACCGTACCAATGACAAAAAAGAGATCGATTTCATCATAGAAAAATCTGATGCCATATTTGCTATAGAGGTCAAATCTTCTCTAAGTATTAAAAAGGAGGCATTCAAGCATATTGAAGACTTTCAGAAAAAGTCTGACAAAAGGGTAGTCGGTATCGTTTTGTATGCCGGAAGCGATATCGTACCTTTTTGTGATGGGAACCACAAGCGATTTGCCGTTCCGTTAAGTTTGTTTTTTTAAAGGTGCTCGTTATTTTCAGGCACAAAATCCAAAGAGACTGAGTTGACGCAGTGACGTGTCTGTTTGGGGGTAAAGCCCTCTCCCTTGAAGACATGCCCAAGATGACCGCCACAGTTGGCACAGACAATCTCTATGCGTCTGCCGTCTGCATCGGGAACCTCTTTTACCGCTCCGGGAAATGCATCATCGAAGCTTGGCCATCCCGTGCCGCTGTCAAATTTGGCACTTGAGGGAAAGAGCGGTGCATTACACTGGCGGCAGACGTAGGTGCCGTTTTCGTGGTGGTCCCAGAACTTTCCGGTAAAGGCACGCTCGGTACCTTTGTGGAGGATGACATACTCCTCTTCTGGGGTCAGTGTGTTGTAAGCCATGTTCAATCCTTTTTTGCCGTTACTATAGCATACTCCGCATATTTGTCAAACAAAATCTTCAGTTTGGGCTGCATTATTTTTTTATCTTCTCTCTTGGTACAAACTCCAAAACAGTCGCGTTGATGCAGTAGCGCCGTTTGCCGCCCGGGGCATCGTTGAAGACGTGTCCCAGGTGTGCACCGCTTTTACGTGCAACGATCTCCACACGGTGCATGCCGTAGCTGTTGTCCTCTTTTTCGATGACGGCACCTTTGATGGATTTGTAGAAACTCAGCCACCCCGAACCCGAATTGAAACGGTCACGGGTGTCAAAGAGCGGATCGC
>WGDG01000293.1 GCA_015493425.1 Sulfurovum sp. | reverse complement strand
CCACATTTTCCGGTGTCAAACCTCCTGCAAGAATGATCTTGGAGCAGTCTACCCCTTCAAACCATTCCAGATTCAAACGCTTTCCACTACCCCCATACGCTTCACAATAGGCATCGACAAGTCTATAGTGGTCAGCAAAACAGCGTACGTCTTCAGGTTTCCGTGCACGCACTACAGGCAATGGTTTGGTAGCAACAGCATTCAGGAACATAGTATCTACATCAAAGTGGATCTGAGCCAAGGAGATACCGACTGTACGGCATACTGTATCAATAGTTTCTACTTCCTCATTGACAAAAAGCCCTACCCGCTCCACAAAAGGCGGCAGCTGTGCAATGATATTACGGGCATGCGCAGGAGAGATATAGCGCGGAGAGTTCTCATAAAAAACAAACCCCAGTGCATCGGCACCACATTCAACAGCATGCATAGCATCCTCAAGATTTGTAATGCCGCATATTTTTACTCGCAAAGTTTCAACCTTGTAGGGTGCGTCGTCACGCACCGTTTATTTCATTTCAACATATAGCCTTAGGGCAATCTTTTTTATGTGGTGCGTGACGACGCACCAACATTCTTTCTTTATTTCTTCAAAGAGGCAATAGCCTCTTCAACACCCTTTGGATGTTTGTAGACATACGATCCGGCAACGACAACATCCACACCGGCCTCCGCAAGCTGTTTAACGTTGACATCATTTACACCGCCGTCCACTTCAATAAGACAATTTGGGTTGCGTTTTTCAATCAAGTCCTTTAAACGCTGTGCCTTTTCAATAACCGAAGGAATAAACTTCTGCCCGCCAAACCCTGGGTTGACACTCATCAACAATACCATATCGAGATCTTCAAGCAAAAACTCTACAGCTTCAGGCAGGGTATGCGGATTGAGGACAATAGAAGGACGAATGCCCAAAGAACGTATCTTTTGAATGAGCCGATGCGGATGTTTCTCCTCTTCAATGTGAAATGAAATAAACTCCGGGTTCAGTGGAGCAAACAGATCGACAAAAAAGCTGTTGTTCTCCACCATCAAGTGAATGTCAAGCGGTTTTGTCGCTGCCTTGGCAACCGCATCAACCACTACCGGGCCAATGGTCAGATTAGGTACGAAGTGTCCATCCATGACATCCACATGCACCAAATCACATCCTCCGTCACAAACAGCTCTGACATCTTCGGCAAGCTTGCCAAAATCTGCCGATAAAATACTTGGTGCTACTAACATAACATGATCCTTCAAATGACTTTCGTGATTATAGCAAAAGGCGGCTTTGGATGCTTCAGGTATATCACTTAAGCGAAATTTATGGATTGCTTGTATATAATTCGCCACAAAATATTCGGGGCTGCATAACATCTATGCTGTCTACATTACACACAAGGTATCACCATGGCAAGAAAATGTTCAGTAAGTGGCAAAGGTCCACTGGTAGGAAACAACGTTTCACACGCACACAACAAAACAAAGAGAAGACAGCTTCCAAACCTGAGATCTGTCAAGGTTACACTTGAAGACGGTACAACAAAACGTATCAAAGTTGCAGCTTCTACACTCAGAACTATGAAGAAAAAAGCAGCTCAGGCAGCTGTTGCTAACTAATTTCTCAGATAGGAGAGGGTATACTCTCTTATCATGACCTCACTGGAAAAATTCAAAAAGTTTCTCGGCTGGAGAAGCGCACCCAAACCGCATATTACACTCAATGACGAATATTACAGTCATTTAGCCCCCTTTAGACTTCCGCTTATACTTACCGTATTGATGATGCTGATCGGTACTATCGGTTATATGGTCATTGATCACTTTACTCTGATGAACGCCATTTATCAGACGGGAATCACCTTTACAACCGTCGGATACGGGGAAATACAGCCCATTTCAGATTTAGGACGTATTTTTACCATTACCCTGATCATTTTCGGTTTCGTCGTCTTTTCCATTGCGGTGGGTATTATTGCCGAAGTTGTCAAAAAGGGAGAGTTTCAAAAAACCGCCAAGGAGCGAAAAATGCTTTATGAGATTGCCAGACTCAAGCATCACTTTGTCGTCTGCTACCACAACGAGTTTACCATACAGGTCACCAAGCAGCTGCGGGCCAACCACATTCCCTTTGTTGTTGTCGACCCCCGCGAAGATCTTGAAGAGATCGCCAAAAAACATAAATACCCCTACTACGTTTCGGCAGAACCACATACCGAAGTAGGTATTTTAAAGTCCCATCTCTCCTCGGCGAAGGGGATGATCACCCTTGCTGACAATGTCGCAGACAACATTGCCACCATTGCTTCGGCACGCCTATATGAACGTGAAATAGGCCGCATGAGGAAATACCTCATTATTGCCAATGCCAAAAGTTACGAAGATGAACAAAAACTGCAGAAACTTGGGGCGGACAAGGTGGTCACCGCTACCAAACTCATGGCACAGCGTATCAATGCCATGGCAGCACGTCCGGATATGGAAAATCTACTGCAGGAATTTCTTTACAAAAAAGATACACCGCTTGACATGGAAGAGGCAAAAGTTTCCAAAACATCCTGGCTAACCCTCAAAAAGATTAAAGCCGCGCGCTTCAGAGATATTGCCAATGTCACCATCATCGGCATCCGCCAAAAGGACGGCAGGTTTATTCCTATGCCGAAAGGGGATACGATTATCATGCCTGAATCGAAACTCTTGCTTATCGGTACCGGTGACGGTATACGCAAAGCCAAAAAGATTATACGAAAAAAATAAAAACCAGAAGAGCTGAAATACATCTAATTCAAAAGGTACCTTTATGTCGAACTATACAATTACACCGCTTGAAGGCGGACTTGCCAATGTGAATGGTTTTTACTGTGATGCTGCCAACGTCGGTATGCGTACCAATCCGGCAAACTCCGGTATTACGGATATAGACGGTGATGTTGCATTTATCCGCAGTGATGTACCCTGTAATATCACTGCTGTTTTTACAAGCAACCGTTTTCAGGCAGCACCGATTAAACATTTTCAGCGTTACGAAAAAGGATTTCAAACCAATTTTGTACTGGTAAATGCCAAAAATGCCAATGCCATGACGGGAGAAAAAGGGATAGAAGACATTCATTCCATTATGTCGGTTCTCTCTTCCAAAATAGACGCCATCAATCCTGTCATGAGTTCAACCGGCGTTATCGGCTACCGTCTTCCGGTGGAGAAGATCACTTCTGCATTTAAAAAGTTTGACTTCAATGCCAAAAACTCAGATGCCGCTGCCCGCGCCATCATGACGACAGACAGCTTCAAAAAAGAACTTGCCTGTCGTGTCACTCTTGAGGATGGTACACACTTTCATCTTGCGGCCATTTGCAAAGGTGCCGGAATGATCAACCCTGCAATGGCAACCATGCTCTGCTTCGTTATCACCGATGCCGATGTTCCCAAAGCCGATATGGATACCCTGCTTAAAAATGCTGCTGACCGCTCCTTTAACCGCATCTCTGTCGATGGAGACACCTCCACCAACGATACAGTGATGCTTCTTGCAAACGGCAACACCGGAAACTACAACAAAGAAGCATTTTCCGAAGCGCTCAATGAGATGCTTTTCACGCTTGCCATGATGATTCTCCGCGACGGAGAGGGTGCCAATAAGCTGGTTGCCTTTGAGGTTACCGGAGCGGCCAGCGATGAAGAAGCAGAACGTGCCGCCAGAGCGCTGAGCAATTCACTGCTGGTCAAAACGGCACTCTTTGGTGAAGACCCAAACTGGGGGCGTATCGCCTCAACCATCGGTGCCAGCGGCATTACCTGTGACGATACGACACTGACAATACACTACGATGACCTGCTCATCTATTCCGACGCACAGCGAGAGCTCGACAAAGAACGTGAAAAACAAGCCTATGCCATTATGAAGCAGGAAGAATTTACCGTCCGATGCGATCTTGGTATTGGTGAAGGAAACTTCACTG
>WGDG01000292.1 GCA_015493425.1 Sulfurovum sp. | reverse complement strand
GCATTCACACTGGCCAGTGGCACAGTTTTGCACCATTTTCACAATATTCTGTTTTTGCACGCCTCCGGTAAAGTTAATCTTTACTCCACTGTTTGTTTTGCTGACTTTTTTTTGCATTTTAACTCCTTTATTTACATAATTCCTGTTTGATGATGGGCAAAAGCTCTTTTTCGATGAGGTCATAAGTCTTGGCATACTCCTCTTCCGCTTTCCCGCTGGGATCCTCAAATCCGACATGGATGGTCTTGACCGCTTTAGGGAACATGGGACAGGTTTCTTTGGCAGCGTCACAGACTGTTACGACAAGATCGAATGGTGTATCCAGTACCGTTTCAATGACTTTGGAGTGATAACTGTCTTTCCACTCTCCTTTAGACTCCAGCAGCGCTTTGGCATGCGGGTTTACTTTACCGCTGGCTTTAACGCCAGAGCTCTGTGCTTCCACACAGTCACCCAGTTTTGCATTGATCATTGCTTCTGCCATAATAGAGCGGCAGCTGTTCCCGGTGCAGAGCACCAATACCTTTTTTTTGCTCATATCGTACATTCTCCTGTTTGTGATAATTTTTGAAGCTCCGGCAATTCTATGTCAAGGTGGCGTATCTCTTCGAGTGCTTCGACCCTGAATCTGTCCAGAGGACTGCGTATGCTGTAGTATGCCCAGGTTCCTTTTCTTTCAACACGAAGGAATCCTGCCTCTTTAAGGATTTTCAAGTGTCTTGAAAGACGTGACTGGATCATCCCCAGTGATGCCTGCAGATCACAGACACACAAAGCACCATGTTCATCGAAAAAACGTAATATCAACACCCGTGTTTCATCATTGAGTGCCGCCACTGTTTTTAAAAAATCGTCCATCTCTCTCCTTTCAAATTTGCCGCAAAGTGTAGCATAAAAAAACTAATATATCAATATATCTTGATTTATATGCCGCTTTCTGCTATACTCCGTCAAAAAACAAGGATACCCATGTTTCTCGCAACTGGCCTCTTTCTGGTCACTCTTCTATTCATCATCTGGCAGCCCAAAGGACTTCAGATAGGCACGACCGCCGTTATCGGTGCGATTGCAGCTTTATTACTGGGGGTCGTAAGCTTTGACGATGTCATCACCGTTACAAAGATCGTATGGGATGCCACACTTGCCTTCATCGGCATCATTCTCCTCTCCATGGTACTCGATGAGATCGGCTTTTTTGAATGGGCCGCCATCAAAATGGCCAAACTCAGCGGCGGAAGCGGCAACAAAATGTTCGTCTACATCCTGCTGCTGGGTGCCGTGGTGGCCGCCTTCTTCGCCAACGACGGTGCGGCACTCATTTTGACCCCTATTTTGCTGGCAAAAATGAAATACCTCAAAATGAAACCGCTGCCCATCTTCGCCTTTTTGATGGCCGGCGGCTTCATTGGTGACAGCGCCTCCAACCCGCTGGTAATCTCCAACCTCACCAACATCGTCACCGCCGGCTACTTCAACATCGGCTTTGTGGAGTATGCCAGGCATATGTTCCTGCCAAACCTGCTGAGCATCATCGCTTCCATTGCCGTACTCTGGTTCTACTTCAAAAAGGATATTCCCCTCAAAGTCAACGTCGATGAACTCCCCGAAGCTGCAGCGGTCATCAGGAACCACACCATGTTCAAACTCAGCTGGTTCTTTCTGGCACTGCTGCTTGCAGGCTACCTCATCGGAGACCACTACAAACTGCCTGTTTCACTCTTCGCACTGGGCGGTGCCCTTGTATTTCTCGCCATTGCAGCCCACTACAAAGCGACCAAACCGCTGATGACCATTAAAGCCGCACCCTGGCAGGTAGTATGGTTCAGTATCGGGCTCTACATCGTCGTCTATGGGCTTAAAAATGCGGGGCTGACCGACGAGGTAGCCTCCTGGATAGAGATGCTCAAACATCAGGGGGAAACCGTTGCGGTGATCGGAACAGGATTCCTCTCTGCGGTCATCTCCTCTGTGATGAACAATATGCCGACTATTATGATCATGGACATTGCAATCGACAAGGTGGGGTATATAAGCAACGAGGCACTGGTCTACGCCAACATCCTCGGCTCCAACCTCGGCCCGAAAATGACCCCCATCGGTTCACTTGCAACACTGCTCTGGCTGCATGTGCTGGCACAAAAAGGTGTGAAGATAGGATGGGGAGAGTATATGAAAGTCGGTATGGTTGTCACGCCGCCGGTACTGCTCATTGCCCTGCTTGGGCTGCTCTAAACAGCACTACTTTCGCATCAGCCGTTGGGCAACGATACCCTGCAGCCAGGCACCGACCACCACCCAAAAGGTGTAGACCAGCGTAAAGGTCCATCCAAAGTAGGTGATCATCAGCGGTATCCACGGAATCTTGATAGCGCGTGCATAGATGAACGCAACAATGAGCCCGTCTTTGGCACCCTGCTCTCTGAGGTTTTGGAGCAGCGGGTACCAGACATACCCCGGCCCGTGGCTAAGAATGCCGCCAAAGAGTGCCAGAAGCCACCCTTTCATGCCACTCTCTTCCCCCATATGCCTGCTGATTGCCTTCTCATCAATGTAGGCATTGAGCAGTGCCATCAGGAAGAATACCAGCAGCAAAATGGGAATGATCATCTTCAATACCCCAAGACTCGCCCAGAGTGCTGCTGCTGTTTTGTCCGGATGGAGTATGCCAAGCACCAGATAGAGGAGTACCACAATGCCAAGCATCACCAGACCGCTGCGGTTCTTTTTCATGCAAACATCCTGACACAGAAGGCGATAAGGAAAGCCAATACAAAGGAAAACAGCAGACTCAGTAGATTGCGCACCAAAGCGAAACGGAAGCCAAAAATGGAGAACTCCATCGGCAGCTGCACCACACCAAGGGTAACGAAGGCAAGGATGAATGCCGTCACCCCATAAAAGGAGGCACCCTCTTTGAGCAGCTCACCGCCGATGATGTAGCTGAGAAAGGGCTGCCCAACGGAGATGCCGCCAAAGCCTACGCCCACCAGCATATCATGCAGTGCCGAACCGTTGAAGAGGGTACGGAGCATTTCGGGGGTGATGTAGGTTTTAAAGAGACCGATAAGCCCGATGATCGCCAGCAGCATCGGGGCGATCATCTTCAAACTCTTTAGCGTTCCAGTTGCCGCCGCTTTCAGTTTTTGCTTCACACTATTACCTTTTTTTCCTGCATTATGAAGGCAAACCGCTGACAGAGAGTTGAAATCTTATTCCCGGGAAAACAGCAGGATGGCTTTGAGACGCTATGAAGAACAACTTACGTGCGATACCCCTGCGATATCAAAAAGCGCGACAGGTTTCTTTCGGTAATATTTGCTCTCCACCGCTTCGGACTGTTCCGCATAAGGCTCGGTCATCACTTCCATGAGCTCCTCTATCAGGCTGTAGTCTCCACGCTGGGCGGCTTTGTAGGCAGGCACAAGGATCCACTCTCGCAGGGTGTATTTGGGGTTGGTCTTTTTCATTTGTGCTGAGAGTGTTGCACGTGACTCCAGTGTATCCGCATCGATAGCACTTCGCCACTGCTTGAGCCATACTTGCCATCGCGTAAGGAGAGCTTCATTGTCAGCATTGGCATAGAAGCTCTTGGTAAGCGGTGTGATATCATCAGGGATATGAGAGAGTTCTCTAAAAAAGATCGTGTAATCCACCGTTGTCTCCATCATCAAACGCATCAGGTCATTGAAGAGTTCGGCATCAAATTGCTGCAAGCCAAGTTTGGAAGCCCACATCTCTATCATCCTCGCATGCATGAGGTGAGGAAATGCCTTTTGCACTTCATCCAGTCTCTCTAGTGCCTCTGAGTCATGCTGTAACAGCGGGCGAAGTGCCAAAACAAACATTTTGAAGTTCTGTTCTGCCGCTTTGGGTTGGTTGAGAAAGGAAAAGTGCCTTCCCCCGCCTGTCCAGGGCTGATAGTAGGGATCAAAGGCGTCGATGAACCCGAATGGCCCATAGTCAAGCGTAAAGCCACCGACGGCACAGTTGTCACTGTTGAAGTTCCCCTGACAGTACCCTACGCGTATCCAGTTGGCTACCAGTGCGCTCAGACGCTTCCCAAATGTACGGGCAAGCTGCAGGGCCTGCTCCGTAAGGGGCAGTGCTGTGTCTACCTCTTCGCTGTACTCACGGGTGATGATGTAGCGCACCATCGCTTCAAGCTCTTCCATTGCCTGCGGGTGCTCTTTTTTGCGTGCCCGACGCCCGAAGAGTTCGAGCTGCCCCACGCGCAGGAACGAAGAGGCAACACGCGTGGTGATGGCTACAGGCTCTTCTATCATCACTTCGGGGTCTCTGGAGTGTGATCCCTCATTAAACCACGGGCGTCTGACCGTTTCGGTGGCAGAGGTGTAGAGTGTCAGAGAACGCGTGGTAGGCACACCAAGCGCATGCATGTGTTCTTGCGCCAGAAACTCCCGCACACTTGAGCGCAGCACTGCACGGCCGTCCGCACCCCGGCAGTAAGGCGTACGCCCGCCGCCTTTGAGCTGCATCTCCCACCGCTTGCCATTCAGCACTCCCTCGAAGATGGAGACAGCCCGCCCGTCACCATAGCCGTTACCCGTACCAAACGGACACTGCTCATACAGCTCCGTACCGTAAATAGAGAGCGCATACCCTGTTGCCCAGCCGTGTGCTCTCAGCGGTTTGGGAAGATCGGATGCATCTCCGCTGAACATCCGCACAAAAGGCTCTGAGATTGCCAGATCATCTGACAAACCAAGCTCTTTGAAAAACTGCCTGCTATGCGATACATAAACAGGATCTGCTATGGGTGTGGGTGTGACCGGTACGTAGTGCCCGCTGAAGACCTGACGCGGATCGTGATCTCTGCCGTCATTTATTGCCTGCGGATCGGGCTGCAGGGTATCGAGCAGTGAGTAGTCTGCGTATTCTGCAAAGGCTTCAAGGCTTTCGATAGGTGTGGTGTTTGTATCGTTTTTCATAGTGCTTCCAATTAGGAGTATATTAGTCTTATTTACACTATAGCAAAGTAAGTTGAAGCACTGCTGACAAACGATTGAAACCCTACTCCCAAAACGGCAGCAGGTAGGCAACCTGTTCTTCTGTCAGTACAGATGTTGTATCGGCAATACATTTCAAGTGTACTTTCGTCGCTTCGATTTTGAGCTTTGCGATCTTCTCAAGCAGCGGTGTGACACGCTTTGGGTCTTCCCTGTCAATCATCGCTTCGGCAACCTCATCTTCAAGCGGCTTGAGCTTCGCTTTGATCTGCTTGACCGCACTGAGTGTCTCCTTACGGATGACAAGCAGTTTTTTCTTCTGCTCCGCTGTCAATCCAAGCGCACCTTTATCCCAGTGCTTGATAAGCAGCTTGGTCAGGTGCGGCACATTTTCACTGTTGATAAGAAACGGCGAATCGGTCAGCGCACGGATTTTGTCATTTGCCTGAACCTCTTTGATCATGGCTACAAAATCTTTGTGCGGATAGGTTGCAATCAGATACGCTGCGATCGCTTCAAGCTCGGCTTTGGTGACATTTCCTTTTTGGGATGGCATCACACCGAACTTGGCTACTTTGTTGGATTCACACACCGATTTGGAGACATCGGGATCGAGCACATAGTCAACGATAAACGCTTTCTGTGCTTCGGGCTTCTCTTTTGCAAGCTTTACATGAAAAACCACAGCATCCATCGCAGGTGCTTTGAGTTTTTGCAGTTGGAAGAAATTGGGACTTTCAAGCATGTGGCAGGAGGCACACTTCTTTTGAAGCAGTTGTTTGCCATCCATTGCCATCAGAGCGACAGCCGATATCATAAGTAGAGAGAGTGAACGTTTGAGCATAGTTTGTCCTTTTGGTTGTAGTATCGCATTATAAAAAGCCGATGTGAATCCTGTGTGAATCGGTTTTAATTTATATTGAATTGATATTGTACCGATACAATATGGGTAGACAAAACAGACAAAGGTACGCCATGCCCAGAACACTATTGCTGCTTGAAGATGATCTGCAGCTTAATGATACGGTCAAACAGTTCCTCGAACATCACGGTTATAGAGTTTTGAGTGCTTACGATGCCCACCAGGCAAAAGACCTGCTGTATGAAAACCCTGTCGATCTGATGTTGTTGGATATCAAAGTGCCGTACCAAAACGGGTTTGACCTACTTGCAGAACTTCGCAAGCAGGGGGACAAACGTCCGGCGATCTTTATCACCTCCCTGCACGGCGTCGAGGATGTCAGCAGAGGATTTGATGCAGGGTGTGACGACTATATCCGCAAACCGTTCGCACTCAAGGAGCTTCTGGTACGCATCGAAGCGCAGCTGCGCAAGGCATACGGAGAGCAGAAAGCCTGCATCGACATCGACGAAACGATACGCTACTACCCCGAAGAGTTGATACTCGAGATCGCAGACCAAAGTGTCACACTGAAACAAAAAGAGGCAAAACTCTTGACACTTTTGCTGGAAAACCAAAACACTCTTCTTAGCTATGAGCAGATCAACCATACACTCTGGGAGTATGACGAAACCCCAAGCGCCGGCTCTTTGCGCACCTATATCAAAACCCTGCGCGCCTACCTTGGCAAAGAGAGGATAGAAACAGTCAAAAATGTAGGATACCGCTTTGTACCATAGTGAAAAACGCAGCCTTTACCGCTTTTTGACGATCTATCTACTCTCCACATTTTTGCTGTTTGCCGTTGGGGCTACCGTATTTTACACACTCGAAAAACATCATCTCATCGACAATCAACGCCAACAGATGAAACAGGAGGGAGAGTATATTCACCACCAGTTGATCGCACTGCACAAAAGATTCTCTACAACACTACCTCTTAAACTTCATGCACCGTACAAAATAGCCCTGCTCAATATGGATAAAAAACCGGTCGCCTCCAACCTCTCACTGCCTACATCATTTCACTTGGACACAGAGTATCAGATAGATAACGGCACACTCTTCTACACAAGAAAAATCGAACCCTACTATCTTGGGGTTGTCTATATCGTTTTGGCTACACCGGTGGATGAAGCGGCACTCTCCAAGCTGCGAGAGAACATACTTCTCTTTATGTTCGCTGCAGGGATATTCTTTGTGATACTCGGGTACTTTCTCGGGCGTCTCTTTATCGCACCGATGCGGGATGCCATAGGGATGATGAACCGCTTTATCCAAGACACCACCCATGAGCTCAATACACCCGTAAGTACCATTTTGACCAATCTTGAGCTGATACAGGCGCTCAACAAATGTAACGGAGCCAAAGAGGAGATGCAGCGTATCGAGATCGCATCCAAAACCATCAGCCGTATCTATGACGATTTGACATACCTCAAACTCAACCATGCCTATCACCGCGATATCCGTCCTCTGAACATCTCGGCTCTGCTGCAAGAACGCATTGCCTACTTTTCTGCTGCCATTTCGGCTAAACAGCTGCAGCTTAAAACAGAGATCGCCGACGATGTCGTGGTACCGATGGATCAGGACGATGCACTTAGGCTCATCGACAATCTCCTCTCCAACGCCATCAAGTACAACCGTACCGGCGGTGATCTTCGCATCGCCCTTTCACAAGAGGCGTTGCGTATCGTAGACAGCGGTGAGGGGATGGATGAAGAGACACTGAAGCGTGTACATCGCCGCTTCGTACGTGCAAACAGCAGCGAAGGGGGCTTTGGTATCGGACTGGACATCGTCCATCAGGTTATCCACAATTATCAATTTGATATCACATTCCGCTCGAAGCGGCATGAAGGTACAGAAGTCATCATCACATGGAGCAGCGCATGATATACCAAAGATTCTATATGATTATTGCAATAGTAGGATTGACAGGCACAGCATGTGCCCAAGAAAACAGCACAGCGTCTTTGGGAAAAGCGTGTCTTTCATGTCACCAAGCCCAGCAGATCCCCTCGGAGATGATCTACCGTCGGTACCTGATGCACTACGCCTCCAAAGAGACGATCAAAAAGAAGATAGCCGCCTATCTCAAACACCCCTCAACCGACACATCGATCATGCCCGCACCCTTCTTCAGAAAGTTTCCGCTCAAGAAGGCTACAACACTGGATGATAAAAGGCTTGAAAGACTCATAGAGGCGTACATAGCACACTACGATGTCGACGGCAAGATCGTCATCGTAACACAGGATGAAGACTAATCTTCATCCTCCTCTTCCTGCTTCTCTTCTCCAAAAGTGCGTTTAAGCCCCTCTATCAGAGTATGCTTCTGCGCTTTGGAGAGTCTGGCTTCAGGATGTGCAAGCAGGTATGAGGCAAGCGGCATTTCACCCTCTTCTACCTCCTCGGCCGCCTCATCTCCTTTGTTCTTCTTCTGAACACCCCACATAGAGATATTGAAGTGCTCTCTACCTTCCTCTACATGACGATAGACCATCCATGAAACCGGCGCGATATTGCTATACCACGGCCACTTGGTTTCGTTGGAGTGGCAGTCTCCGCAGGCACGCATAAAGAGTGTACGGGTTTGGGGACTGCTCCACTTCGGTTCGGAGACCCCTTTTGGGTTACTGTGGTCTCTTCCGTAGGGAACAAACTGGATAAGTACCAAAAAAACAATCAGTCCGATAACTATTCTTTTCATCATTCTCTCCTTCTGCTATATCAAACAGTATACAGACGCAACATCAACCGTTTGTGAATTGATATTGATGATACAGACTGCCAGAGCAGCGCCAAATTGATTTCCTCCTCTCTACATTTTGCAGCCGCTCCAGTGTTTTTCTCTTACCGCGGACATACACCGCTAACACTCCGTAGGATAGAATGTGGAATATTCCAGTAAAGGAGAGAAAAATGAAACGAAGAACTCTATGGATATTTGCACTGACAGCCCCTTTGTTCATTGCATGCGGCGGAGGCGGTGGAGGCGGCGGAACTACAGCCGATACACAAAGCAGTACATATTCGGATACTTCCTCTAAGGGAGATACCGGAGGCAATACAGATGATGGTACAACCGGCGGTAATACCGGTGGGGGAACCACTACATCCAACGGATACATGCTTACCGCCTGGAACGATCTGGGGATGCACTGTATGGACGGGAATGACTTTTCTGTCTTTTCTGTTCTGCCGCCCTACAATAACCTGCATGCCCAGCTAAAAGACAAAAACGGCGATCTGGTCACCAGTGGTGTTACCATCACCTATCAGGCAACGAGCGGAACGGACGGACAGATCAATACCTCCAGCAGTGACAAGACCAATTTCTGGCAATACAGCCAAAAACTCTTCGGTGTGGCACTCGCTTCCGATGTAGGGCTCAAGGGCAACCATACCCCAGATACTACACCTAGGCCGCTTGCCTTCAATACACAGTACGGCTGGTGGGAAGCGGAAGGGATTCCCCTGACCCCCTACAACGATGACGGCAGCAAAAACTACTATCCGCTGGTACAGGTAACTGCGAGGAACAGCGCGGGAAATATGCTGGCATCTGTCAGGGTCGTACTGCCGGTCAGTGATGAGATGGACTGTAAACGGTGCCATGCGACCAATTCGCTTGCCCCCAAGGCCAAACCGAATGCGGGATGGGTAGCGATGACCGATCCGGAAAAGGATTTCAAATACAATATCCTGCGTCTGCATGATGAGCGTATTCCCGATGCTGTATCGGCACACAGTGCCGCACTGGCAGCCAAAGGCTACCACTATGACAATGCAGGGCTGGAAGCGACCGCCAAAGCCGGTACACCTATTCTCTGTGCAGCATGCCACAGCTCCAATGCCCTGCCGGGTACGGGTATATCGGGTATCAAACCTTTCACACAGGCGATTCACGGATACCACGCCAATGTGACCGATCCCTACACCGGGCTTTCGCTCAACAGCAGTACCAACCGTGCTGCCTGTTACGCCTGCCACCCCGGTGCCCAGACAAAGTGCCTCAGGGGTGCCATGGGCAGTGCAACCGATGCTGCGGGCAATGCTGTCATGCAGTGCCAAAGCTGTCACGGACACATGAGCAATGTCGGCAGTAGCGGCCGAAGCGGATGGCTGGATGAGCCAAACTGTCAGGCATGTCACCATGACGGTGTCAGGGAAACCTCTGCGATAGATCCTGCCACCAATACCCTCAGACATGTGGTCGATACCCGCTTTGCGACCCTGCCTGATACACCGATGACCGGCAAGTCGCTCTACCGCTTCAGTAAGGGGCACGGCAATCTTCAGTGTGAAGCGTGCCACGGCGCTACCCATGCGGTCTATCCGGCACATACGGCGGACAATCTGCTTGCCCAGGGCATTCAGGGGCATGCCGGTACCATCGGTGAGTGTACCGCCTGTCATACTACGGTGCCGAACACCGTTACCGGAGGACCGCACGGTATGCACCCGGTCGGTCAGGGATGGGTAGGCAGCCACGGGGATGTTGCCGAACACAATACGGCACAGTGTGCCGCATGTCACGGCAGCAACTACAGGGGAACCCCTCTTTCGGAAACCTGGGCGGCCAGAAGTTTCTCAACAGAATGGGGAACGAAAAACTTTGCCAAAGACCATCAGGTCAGCTGCTACGACTGCCATAACGGACCAAACGGGGATTAAACTGCTTCCCGTTTCAATCAAGGAGAGGCCGCGCCTCTCCTTATCTTCCTGTTTTCAATATCCTACCAGAATTTGTATCCAAGGTTGAAGTAAAGTTCATCATGAAAATCTTCATCCAAAATATCCTGCTTGTAATATACTGAAGCGAACCATCTGTCCGTAATCTGATAAAAGAGAGTTACAGAGAGTGCGTGTTCCGCATGCTCTTCCACATATTTGCTCTGCTCGTAACTATACCCCAAATTGGCATAAAAGCTTTGTGTAAAGAAGTACCCTGCTCCCAAAAACAAATTGCTTTTGTTCTGCAACGCACCCATAACCTCATCATCCTGAATGAAGGTATAGTTGAGCCCTCCGAAAAGGGAGAGCCCCTCCTCCGGGTAGTAGTAAAGTGAGCTGTAAAGCTTGTAATCCGTTTTATTGCCGGGGTAGTCGTAGGTCGGCAGTTTAACGCCTATGCCGAGATTGATCCGTACGGCATCATTCGGCCTGAAACGTTTTCTGACCTTGAGAGTCGTATCTCCGAAGCCGTCATTCTCCTCTTTGGTATTATAGGAGGTACGGATAGAATACGCCCAGTCATTGTGATAGTAGTTTAGCTGCACTTTGGTTTTGTACTGCTTCAGATAGTTTGGCAGATCATCATTTTTCTGGTACCCGCTTGAAAGCGTCATAGTCATACTGTCACGGTCTGTCTCGTCAGGAAGTCTCAGCTCCACCGTTGTGCATCCTTTAGCATTCACCTGATGGAGGAAAGGAGTATTTGGACACTCATCAAGCCTGTCAGGTACACCGTCAAAATCTGTATCGGAAACCTCATCGGCATACAGACATCCTGTCAGCAACAGGGCTATACAAAACGGCTTAATCATCATCACCTCCTTCATGGTCTGCGCTGACCTGCTCTACTTCATTCTCTATATGACTCTCCATTTCATTCTCCAAATGCTCTCTTGAGATACCTTTCGTATCTTTTTCCACTTTTTCAATTGCTCTCTTCGCACTTGCGCTTTTCGTACTTAAACGCAGTTTTGAGAGTGCTACAACCCGCTCTTTCTCTTTCATCCTGACAAGACGCTTTTTGAGCGCATTCATCAGTTTGAAGCGCTCCTTGACCGGCGCTTTCTGTATGGCTTCTATCTGGGCGTCTATACTCTCCGCCCAAAGCGGCACACTGCAGAGTGCAAGACATATGATAACGATCACGCCTCTCATGCACGCTTCTCCGGAAGATTTCTGAAATCAAACACGACCGTTGTGCCCTTGTCTTTTTGGGATGCTATCTGCATGCCGATACCAAGTTCCGTTACCAACTTTTTGACTATGTGCAGCCCTATACCGAGACCGCGCTCCTGCTCTTTGTAGTAGCGCTGCATAGCCTTGTCTACATTCTCGATACCCTTTCCTGTATCTTTAACGGCAACGGTCTCTCCCGACACCTTTACTTCTACACTGCCGCCGCTTCTGTTGTATTTTGCAGCATTGCTCAAAATGTTGTCAAAGATCCGAGCGAGCAGTTCAGGCTGTGTTACCTTCAAAAGTGCATCCTCCTGCACAAAGGAGAAATCGATCCTCGGATAGGCATTCGCCATCAACTCCATACGCTCCCGGGCCAATAAAGCAATGTCTACCTCACGGCTCTGTGCCGGAGAGTGGTAGAGAAAGTTTTTAAGGTTATTCTGTAAAAAGAGCAGCGTATCGATACTGTGAGAGATCCTTTGTGCATAAACGTTCTCCCCACACTCTTTTTTGAACATTCTGAGATTGAGCACCATAGAGGCAACCGGCGTATTGAAGTCGTGCAGTATGTCTTTGACAAATTCGTCATTCAGATGCAGCGCTTTTCTGATGGGTCTCAGGCTGTAAAAGGTAAAAAAGAGTGCCAACAGAAGCAGGAGCAGTGTTGCCAGGACAAATTTGACAAGCAGACCAGAGAAAATCTTTTGCATATCCGCCTGAAGCGACTTTTTCGGATAGCTGATTTTGATATAGAATTTGTCCGACTTTGGAATCCGGAAATAGCTGTAGAGCTCCTCTTCCCCATAGAGGGTATTTGGCTTCCCGCTCTCTTTGGGCACAAAGTCAAACCCGAACTGTTCACACTCCAGTGTATAGCTGCAAACCTGCATCGTTTGAAACAGTGCCTGACGATACTCTCTCCTCTCCGTACGGTACAGTTCTGTAAAAAGCAACACCAGCAGTATCTCCAGCAGAGAGAAAAACACAAAAAAGTTTTTGAGAAGAGACTCTTTTTCATACCGCTTCAAGCATATATCCTTCTCCACGGATATTGGTAATGTCTATATCCAGTTTCTGCTTCACTTTGTTGATAGCTACTCTAAGCGCATTGCCGGAGGGGTTCTCGAGACACTCAAAAAGCACCTCCTGCGTAACAACATTGCCCATACGCATCAGCAGTGCGGCAAAAACCCGGCAGGGAACTTTTCCCATATGCACAATCTCTCCCGCTTTGCGCACTATATGGTTCTTCGGATCATACTCTATATCCCGGTAATGTAGAATATCATCCTTGAACTTCGCTTTGAGACGTATCAGGAGCTCTTCGGGTTCAAAAGGTTTTTTGATGTAGTCGACCGCATCAAGGGCAAAGCCTCTGGCCATGGAGTCCATATCGGTCAATGCGGTAATAAATATCGTAGGGGTTTCGTCTTCCGCATGACGGAGTGCTTGCAGAAAATCCAAACCGTTTCCGGCGGGAAGATTGATATCGAAAAGATAAAGATCGTACTTGTTGGTAAACGTCAGATTCTCAGCCTCCTCTTCGTTCAAAGCAATATCCACCGCATACCCTTCCTCTGTAAGCAAATGGCAAATGGTTTCACTGAGTATCTGGTCATCTTCAAGCAAAAGAAGCTTCATCGTTGATCTCCCATACCGTTTATGTGCACTCATCTATTAATCAAGATAATATACATTAATTATTTTATCATAATCCTATAGAATACACATTGAATTCATGTTATTTCACAACAAAGCAGCCTCCCTTATTGCTGCCGTTTCCGTCTCCTTCGCCACCCCTTGCACCGCCGCCACTGCATCCTGCCAAGAAAGTTGCTGCAATAAGCAACACTCCGTACTGTATTTGTTTCATAAAATGCTCCTGTCTCATAGTTTCACTATTCTAACAGGCACTTATGTAGTGAATGTGAACTATATCCAATTCAATACATACTCAATTCATGTTATTGTATTACCATACAAGTATGTTAACAAAAGGATACTTTTCATGAAAAAACAGTTACTCACTCTTGCCTTGCTTTGTATGTCACTACAAGCCCAGACCCTTACAGTGGTAGCGACAGGACTCAAGAACGATAAAGGAGAGGTACAGTTCTCGCTTTACAACAAAAAAGGCACCATTCCCGACAAAACACTAAGCAAGTACTACAAAATGAAGCGGGTAGCCATCACCGGAACAACGGCAAAAGCAGTATTCAAAGATCTTCCAGAGGGCAGATACGCCGTCAGTGTATTTCATGACGAGAACAACAACGGAAAAATAGACAAGGGCTTGATCATGCCCAAAG
>WGDG01000291.1 GCA_015493425.1 Sulfurovum sp. | reverse complement strand
ATCTGGTGTCGGTGCTTCCACATTCCCAAAGAAAAAACGGCCGTAGTAAAGCTGCTCTCCAAGCGAAAAACTTACATAGTCATCAAAAAACGATGTAGTAAATTCGATGGGAATACGGAATTCCGCAGAGTTGAGGGTCGCCCCTTCTCTTCTATCAAGCCGGCGTGTTTGGATATCCAGCGAATAGGTCAGGTTATCAAAAAAGAGCCTGTCAAGAAATTTATGGAATTGCAGTGCCGGCAGTGTTTGAATGGTTCTGTCATTGCTATCTACTCTGGTATCAATAAAGTATTTGGCGTTGAGACCGCCATACCAGTCATTGTTGTAAAGAAAATAATTGAGTCGTGATTCTTGCAAATATGTCTGCCCAAAATGTTCAAGTGAACTCTTTTGTAGGTTGAGGTAATCAATATCGTTGAGCCAAATAATATTTGCATAAAGTCCGTCTGTATAGTCTGAAGGCAGATATTTTCCAAGAAAATCCGAGGAGTCGTAAAAAAATTCCAAACCGTAATGTTTGTTATTTCTCAAATTGTTCTCTTCTGCAAACGACTGTTTATCTTTAAAATAGCCTGCTCTCAGTTCACCTGAAGAGTTGGGAGAATCCACAAACCGGTAGGTAGCATACATTCCCACACTTCGCTTTGTTCTTATCTGCGGGTTGAACTCCAGATCCATACTGTCACTGATCGCCCAGAAAACAGGTTGTTCATATATAAACCCTTCATTGTTGCTGTATCCCATCATCGGGAACAGCAGCCCCGATTTTCTTCGGTTATCTGTAGAGAAAGCCAGATAAGGCGTATAGAAAACCGGTACGTCATCAAAATAGACACGGGTATTGTACAGTTTCATATATTTGTCGACACTGTCATAGGTCGCTTCGGAAAAATACATTTTCCAAAGCGGATCTTTGATGTTACAGCTTGAGAGCATACTGTTTCCAAATGTATAGTTGCCGTCTGTTTTATTTGCATCGTTTGTCAGCAGCCAAACATCGTTGGCATTGGTAAAGAAAAGTTCTTTGAAACGCACTGTGTTCGTTTCAGTATCGATATCCATGTGTGCTGCATGTTCTTTGGTGCCGCTGTAGCCGATCATTTCAATATTGCCGTCAAGTGTCAGCAGATGCTTCTCTTTATTGTACACCGCTTTGTCAGCATGAATAATACTATCTTCATAATACACAACCACACCGTCACTCGCACGCATTATTGTGCCCGTCCCCTCGACATGGGTTGCAGAAACTTCAATATTACGGTTCTCTTCCGTTGCAGCATACAGCAAAACACTGCCATAAACCCATAATGTAAAGAGAAGCAGATGCTTAGACATCGATCACGACACAGTTGGAGAGTTTATCATGCAGTGTCTGGTGCAGTGGAGAAAAAAAGGCCAATACAAAGCCGAGATAGAAAAACATTTCACTGACCAAACGCACAGATGCACGCCAGAGAGCCTGTTGAAAACGCAATAGATTGCCAGTATTCATATCGACTGCCTTGATCTTCATGACATATTTCCCAAGTGTTTGTCCACTCTGCCAGATTAGCACAGTATGGTAGAGTACTTTTACGGCAAATACCACTGCAATATTGTCCATAATAAAAGCATTGATCGTCATAATAGCCGTTTCATCAACAGTTGTAATGCCTGCCATCAGTGCATTGATCTGTGAAGAGAAAATGATCATGAGGAAAAAATTGACCACCATATCGTCTATTATGAATGACCAGACACGCTTTCCGTTAGAGGCGATCGGCAGCGAAGTGGCCTCCATTACGCCTCCTGCAATGCCTGATAGGCAATATCGGTACGGCACTGCTTGCCGGCAAAATGTACCTGGCCAACCAGCATATAGGCACGGTCTCTCGCTTCTTTAATGCTGGCACCAAGTCCCACACACACCAGCACACGTCCGCCTGTAGCGTAAAGTTTGCCGTCTTCCCCGCGGCTGACACCGGCAAAAGATATGTGTGCATTCTCTTTGAGCTCCTCATGGTGAATCTCGTCAATAATGATCTCTGCCGGTGCAGAACTCTTGTAAGGGTAATCTTTGCTTGCCATCACCACACCGACAGCATATTTGTCATGAAATTCAATAACAGCATTTTTCAGATTTCCCGTTGCTGCTTTATAGAAGAGATCACTCGCCGGTGATTTAAGCAGTGGCATCAACTCTTCACACTCAGGATCACCAAAACGTACATTGTATTCAAGAATGACAGGCTCACCCTTGACTACCATTACACCAATGAAGAGCACACCTGTAAACGGCATCCCCTCTTCTTCCATCCCTTTAAGCGTAGGCTTGATGACACGTTCGTCAAGCTTGCGGTAAATTTCATCGTTTACCAGCGGGGTTGGAGCGTAGGCACCCATCCCTCCGGTATTTGGCCCTTCATCATTGTCAAGCAGACGCTTGTGATCCTGTGCCGCAGGCAATACAACATAATCTTTCCCGTCACATACCGCAAAGACAGAAAGCTCATACCCGTCAAGGAATTCTTCAATGACAATCGCTGTACCCGCTTCTCCAAAAGCATTGCCGCTGAGCATCTCACCTGCCGTTTTTTTTGCCTCTTCATGACTCTGAGCGATGATAACCCCTTTACCACCGCACAAACCGTCAGCCTTGACAACAATAGGCACCTCCAGTGTTTCAATGAAGCGGTATGCTTCTTCAATAGAACTGGTTTCGATATAACGAGCCGTAGGCACATTATGCCGCGCAAGGAAGTTCTTCATAAAAATCTTGGAGCCTTCAAGCTGGGCAGCCTTGGCAGTAGGGCCGAAAATAGTCAGTCCTCTTGCCTTGAAAACATCGACAATTCCTTCAACCAGCGGTGCTTCAGGGCCGACAATGGTCAAATCAACGCCGTTTTCCTCAACGAAATCCGCCAATGCGTTAAAGTCGGTAATAGAAAGGTTTTCTCCAAGTTCATCGGTAGCACCGTTACCCGGAGAGAAGTAGATCTTCTCTACATTATTGTCCTGTTTGAGTACGCGTCCGATGGAGTACTCTCTTCCCCCGCTGCCTATGATCAGTACATTCATATTGTGATTCTCCCATTTAGTAGATAATATTTTTTTGAGATTTTTCAGTAGTTTTACAGTTCAACGGTATTAATACCGGCTCAGTAGTCGTTGTGCTTGTACGTAGGAGTTTTCGAAAAAATTAAAGGCGTACACCAAGTACGTCGTAATTTTTTCGGAAGCTCATGCGTGCAATGACAATGACTAATGAGGCCCGGATGGCCGTTCTGTATATCAGTCGGCCCTAAAAAGCCAACGGTGCAGGAGAGAGGAGCGCCTTAGGGGGCAGTTCCTCGTCCGTTTCCAGACTCAAACGGAAGTGCCCACACACAGCGCTCGCTACATGTCCCGCCAATACTAAATGTTGGACCCCATATTACAGTGGTCGAACCATCCAGGTAGGAAGATTATAGCCTATTTGGAGTTAGAAGTGATTAAAACTTCCTTTGCTTTTTCCACACAGGCGTCAATTAACGGTTTTTCAGCCACAAAAAGTGTAGCATCCAAAGGCAGATGTGCTCTGGTCGCTTCACCAATGACAACAGCTTTATAGGTTGGATCCCACCCAAAATTTTTCAAAAAGCAGTGGATTGTCGAGGGTGACGTAAAAATAATAATACTTCCCGCTTCCGGTTTTCTCTCTTTTTCATACACACGGCAGGAAGTTTCATAAATCACCTGTTCACGCAACATGATGCCTGCTTCCTGCAAATAGGCTTTTGAATCAAAAGAGACTTCCTTGGGACGCAGGTAGAGCAGTTTTCTTTCTGCAAAACACCGGATAATATCCTCTGTCAACGATTTTCCGTAAAAGGCATCAGGATGATATAGTACCTTCCCTCCCAGTGCCTCAATCTGCTTTTTGGTCGCCCCGCCGATCGCAACGGAAGGATAGTGCTTCCAGGAAGGATCGATTGCTTCAGCACTTTTTACCGCCTGCTTGGAAGTAAACATCAATGTATCGCTTTCTTCAAAGTCTATAGACGTTGCCGTCAATGAAAACGCAATCATGGGAAGCGATTCCGTTCCTTCTCTCGGTGTGGGTGAAAGCAGGTATATTTTTGCCATTACGAATCGAGGTTTTTCTTTAAAAGATCCAACGCTTTGCCATGCAGCATTGCTTCGTTCATTTCCGAATCGTCATACGGATCAAAATGCGGACTGATCACCCAGCGTTTGTTGGGATCAAGCGCCATAATTTTCAATTCTATATCATCAGCAATACGGTGTGCTTCAAGCAGTGTCATATCCGGTTTGAGTACCATGTGAAATTCTACAAAATTGGTTGTACCGTCCGTTCTGGTTTTGAGCCAGTGGTAACTGGTTACCTTTGGATGATTGGCAATAATTTCACCGATCTTCGCCACAATTTCCCCATCGAGTGCCTTGTCAAGCAGTATTTCCACACCTTCAACTATAATCTCATAGGCTGAATAGATGATATAGGCACCGATACCCATACCAAATACCGCATCGATGGCATCGATACCTGTCATGTAGACCAAACCGAGCGCAACGAGGACTGCCCCGTTACTGAGCAGGTCTGTCTTGTAGTGGAGTGCATCCGCTTTAATAACGATATTGTCTGTCTCTTCGGCAATTCTCAGCAGGTAACGCACCAGAAAGTATGTGACAACGATAGAGATAAGCATGGCCACAATAGATGCACCAAGCAGAGAGGTCGTACTCCCTTTGTGCAGCTTTTCAACAGCGACATAAATGATATAGAGCCCCGACATCGTAATAACGGTACCTTCGATCACCCCTGCGATCGCCTGGATCTTTCCCTTCCCATAATGGTAGTTTTCGTCAGGGTCCTCTTCCGCCTTTTTGATCGCAAAGAAGTTAAAGATGGAAACTGCCATATCCAGCAGAGAATCAATGGCCGACGCCAATACTGCTACCGAACCGCTTGCTATCCCGATAATCAGTTTGACAAATACAAGCAGCGTAGCAACCGATGTGGAAACAACTGTCGCTTTTTTCTGCGACGACATGGGTTTATTGTTCAAAAGTGTATCCTGTGGTTAAAAATAAAGAGGAATTATACCATAAAGTGAACGGGGCATATTGCCCCGGGAAGAAAGAACTTAAAGTGCTTTTGCTGCAAGTTTCGCAATGCGGTGCGCAAATGCTGTTTTGTCTTTTGGCTCGAGTCCTTCAGAGAGTTTGGCTGTATCGAGCAGCACATGTGCCATATCTTCAAAGAGGGTTTTGTCTTCCACTTTTTCAAGCTTTTTAACCATCTCATGATCAGGGTTTATCTCAAGAATCAGCGGAATTTCCGGCATCTCCTGTCCCATCTGTGCGAACATCGCCGCCATACCCGCCATCGGGTCTGAGCTGTCTTTGATGACGCAGGACGGACTCTCGGTCAGTCGCGTAGAGATCTTCACCTCTTTAATCTCATCTCCAAGTGTCTCTTTGAGCTTCTCTACCAGAGGCTTGAACTCCTCTTCAATCTCTTTTTTCTCTTCTTCAGTTTTTGAATCAGGTGCTTCGATGGTCGTAATATCTTTGAGTGTCCAGCCTTTATACTCACCGATCATCGGTGTAACGATGCTGTCAACCTCATAGTCATCCATAATAAGCACTTCAATATTGGCTTTCTTGTATGCTTCAAGCAGCGGTGAATTTCTCAATACCTTCTCATCTTCTCCGATGATGTAGTATATCTCTTTCTTTTCACTGTCCGCTCTGGAAATATAGTCATCAAACGACACCATGCCCTCTTGGCTTGAACTCTTATAGCGTACAATTTCAAGCAGCGTCTCTTTGTTGGTAAAGTCAGTATAGATCCCTTCTTTGATCACACGGTTATACTGAGATACAAAACGGTCGAAATCTTCGCCTTCAAGCTTCTTGATCGCTTCAAGGATCTTCTTGACTGAGTGTTGTTTGATGTTCGCCAGAATGCGGTTCTCCTGCAGAATCTCACGGCTTACATTCAGCGGCAGATCTTCAGAGTCGATAATACCGCGTACAAATCTCAAATATGGCGGCAGCAGCTCTTTGTCATCATCGGTAATGAAGACACGCTTGACATAAAGCTTGACCCCCGGCTGGTAGTCGGCACGGTAAAGATCCATCGGTGCGGTTCTTGGAATGTAAAAGAGTGTCGTAAACTCCGTTGCCCCCTCGACCTTGTTGTGAATATAGGTCAGAGGCTCTTCGCTGTCGTGCGCGATGGTCTTGTAGAACTCAATGTAGTCCTCTTTGGTCAACTCACTCTTTGGCAGTGTCCACAGTGCCGTTGCAGCATTGACCTGCTCGCTTTTCCATACCTTTTTCTCTTTTTTGTCATCCCCTTCACCCTCGAACTCAACATCTTCATAATTGAGCATGATTGGGTAGGCAATGTGATTGGAGTATTTTTTGATCACTTCTTCCACACGCCACTTGTCAAGGAATTCTTTTTCATCCTCTTTGAGTTTGATGTAAATGACCGTTCCGTGTTCTTCTTTGGTAACCGGCGTTATTTCATATTCTCCGGTACCGTCTGTCGAAAATTTATATGCCTGTTCCTCACCTGCTTTTTTGGTAATAACGTCAACATGATCTGCCACCATAAATACCGAATAGAAACCGACACCGAACTGACCGATGAGATTACTGTCTTTTTTCGCATCTCCGGTCATCTGTTCCATAAAGGCCTTGGTTCCGGACTTGGCGATGGTTCCGAGATTCTCCATCAAATCCTCTTCATTCATACCGATACCGTTGTCACCGATGGTCAGAGAGTTGTCATCTTTGTCAATCTTGACATTGATCTTGCCAGACCATTCTTCTTCTTTGAATTTGTCATCTATCAAATGCAGATAGTTGAATTTGTCGATTGCGTCACTTGCATTGGAGATAAGTTCTCTCAAAAAGATCTCTTTGTTTGAATACAAAGAGTGTGTCATAAGTTTGAGCAGTTGCCCTATTTCTGTTTGAAACTGATGTTTTGCCATACCGTTTCTCCTATCATCATATTAAATTTTATGGGATTATAGTATATTTTCAGAAATATTTCAAGTTTTTTTGTAAGAAACTTTAGTTAGATTGACTAAAGATTCCATTTTTTATATTCCCTCCC
>WGDG01000290.1 GCA_015493425.1 Sulfurovum sp. | reverse complement strand
GGTTTGTAATGAAAGAGAAGGAAATCTTGAAATTTATGTGCCCCTTTCTACTGCGGAACTTGGTGAACGGCGTTACTACCGGCTTCCTTCCTCTTTGATGCTCAATAAAAAAATTCTGCTTGTATTGGAAGAGAATCACGATGCTATGGCATTGACAAAGATGTTCCGTTATTTCCCTATGGATATCAGTCTTTCGATGAAGCGTCTCAATCGGCAAAAGTATGATATTGCGGATTTTGATCTGGTGCTTGTTGACGGTACGATTTCAGATGAGGAAAGCATGCAGAAGATAGGACAGATGCAAGGATCGTCCAAAACGAATATTGCATACTATGGTGAGTGTGATACTTTTGGTGACTCTGAAGCAGAAGATGCCTTTTGCTTACCTAAACCTGCAACCCAGGAAGATGTTTACACTCTGCTGGTAGATGTTTTTTGGAAAAGCAAACGCAATCAGTAACTGTGCCTCAATGAAAAAATGGTAAAATACGGCACATCAACGAACAAAGGACATCTATGTCAGTAAAATGTGCATTTTTATTCCCCGGTCAGGGTTCTCAGGCAGTAGGCATGGGAGAAGATTTTTTCAATAATTCCGACGTGGCAAAAGAGATGATCGAAGCTGCAAGCGAGCGGACAGGTATTGATTTTAAGGAGCTTCTCTTTACAGAGAATGATATGCTTGAAAAGACAGAATTCACGCAGCCGGCCATTCTTCTTGTCTCGGCGATTGCACATAGGCTTTTTGAGAATGAAATGCCCATCAAGCCGGTTTATGCGCTGGGGCACTCACTTGGAGAATTTTCAGCACTCACTGCAGTAGGAGCACTCGATGCCATCGATGCGGTTGAACTGGTGAACCTGCGCGGTAAGCTGATGGCTGAAGCGTGTGAAGGACAGGATGTGGGTATGCTGGTCTCTTTGGGACTGGATGATGAAACCGTTGAAAAGCTGTGTGAAGAGCAGAGAGAGCAGGGCAAGAAAGTTTGGCCGGTTAACTACAATGCGCAGGGACAGATTGTTATTGCGGGTATCAAGAGTGACCTGCAGGAACTCGAGCCGATTCTGAAAGAGAACAAGGCAAGACGTGCGATGCTGCTCAATATGTCAGTGGCTTCCCACTGTCCTCTGTTGGAATCTGCGACAGCACCGCTTGAGGAAAAGCTTGAAGAGGTGCTGCGTGACGAATTTACCGCACCGGTGGTCTCCAACGTGACTGCTGAAAAGTACAGCACCAAAGCCGAGGCACTTGAACTGCTGCCAAAACAGCTTGTCTCTCCGGTACTCTATAAGCAGTCCATTGCCAAATTTGATGATGAAGTTGACTGTTATGTAGAGTTCGGTCATGGCGGCGTTCTCAAAGGGCTCAATCGTAAAGCGACAAAGAAACCGCACTTTGTGGTTTCGGACATGCAGTCTCTGGCCGATGCTGTCGAAGCGATCAGCAAGCTTGGATAAGTGATGAGAATTGCTATTATGGGTGCAATGCCCGAAGAGATCGAGCCGCTTGTAGACAAACTTGACAATGTCTCCATGACGGTCTATGCTGCCAATAAATACTATGAAGGCACCTATAAAGGTCAGGAGGTAGTCGTTGCCTATTCGAAGATCGGAAAGGTGTTCGCGACACTGACGGCGACGATTTTGCTCGAAAAGTTTAACTGTGATATGCTTCTTTTTTCCGGAGTTGCCGGAGCGATTTCGGATGACTTGAAAATAGGCGATCTTGTCATCGCTGACGGTCTTTGTCAGCATGATCTTGACATTACCGCGTTTGGACACCCTTACGGCTTTGTTCCCGAAGGAGAAGTCTGCATTCCTACTGACCCTAAACTCAGAAGCATTGCCAAAGCGGTGGCAGCCAAAAAGGGGTTGATGCTCAAAGAGGGTGTCATCGCCACGGGTGACCAGTTCATCGCCGATGTAGAGCGCAAGAACTGGATAGGCGAAACATTCGATGCACACGCGCTCGAGATGGAGGGTGCGGCGGTGGCCGTGGTCTGCAACGCGTTCAACACACCGTTTTTCATTCTGCGCGCCATCTCCGATGCTGCCGATATGGATGCGAGTTTCAATTTCGACGAATTCCTTGAGAGTTCGGCAAAGATCTCTGCAGACTTCATCCTTTCGATGGTCGAAGCGATTAGCGAATAGAAGTCATTTGTCACTTCGCACCGGGTGCACAGATGCGTTGTCGCCCATATTTGCGAAGCAAGGCGACAAAAGCATCGCCCGTGCACTTGGGAAGTGACGCTTTTTTGCCTACTTTTTTTTAAAAAAAGTAGAGAAAACTCTCTTATAAAGTATATTCAATGGGAAACAGTGAAGAAGCAGTAATAAAGCGTAGAAGGGAAGAGACAAAATCCATTCCCATGAGCCGAAAACTCCTCAAAGTGATCGGCAAGACCAATGTCGACTTCAGGCTCATCGGCGAAGGAGACAAGGTACTTGTGGGGCTTAGCGGCGGAAAAGATTCGCTGGCACTGGTGCATGCACTTAAACATATCCAGAAGCACGCCCCATTCAACTTCGAGTTCGAAGCCTGTACGGTCAAGTACGGGATGCCCGATGAACACTATGATTACCTTGTGGCACACTGCAAAGAGTACGGCATCAAACATACGGTGTATGACACCAACATTTATGCCATCTCCAACGACACTATCCGCGAAAACTCCTCTTTCTGCTCCTACTTCTCACGCATGCGGCGCGGGGCGCTCTATTCGTTCGCGCAGGAGGGTGGTTTTACCAAAGTAGCCCTTGGACACCACTTCGACGACATGGTCGAGAGCTTCTTTATGAACATGTTCTACAACGGCTC
>WGDG01000289.1 GCA_015493425.1 Sulfurovum sp. | reverse complement strand
GGATACTTTCCGAGCAGAATCAGGAGGTGCTCAAAACCCTTGCGGCACTCAAAGAGAACAACAGAGCGGGTGAGTGATGTTTCGGCGCAAAAGTACGGATGAGGGGAGCAACTTCTGGATCTCCTACGCCGACCTGATGGCAGGGCTGCTCTTTGTTTTTATCCTCCTTATCGGTGCCATTGTCTCCAAGTCGATGATTCTTAAAAACGACCTTCATACCAAGGAAGATAGGCTTACACAGCTCTCCTCTACACTTCAGAGCCGTGAAAAAACGCTTGAGGCACTCAGTGCGAATCTGCAAAAGAACAAAGCACTGCTCAGCCAGCGTGAAAAAGATCTCTTTTCCAAAAACCGCTCTCTTGAGGCACAAATGCACACCATACAACTGAAAGACCAAGAGATCAAAAAACTCACCCGTATGCTGCTTGAAGCCAATACACAGAAGGATCGGCTGGCAGGAAAACTGGTGATTGTACAGCATATGCTCAATGACACCAATACAACACTTAACAGAAAGATCAAAGACTACCAAGGCAAAATCGTCGTGCTCTCCGGTGCGCTCAGTGATGCAAACCAAACCATCAAAGCCAACGAGGCGCAGTTGCTCAAGCTTGCCAGCGCACTTGACGAGAAACAGACTAAGTACGATGCACTCATCGAAAAGCTCCAGCATCAAAGAGCGAAGATCAAGTCTCTAACCGGTATCCGTCTCAACGTCATCGCAGCACTCAAGAAAGCACTGGGCAACAAGGTACGTATAGATAAAAAAAGCGGAGCACTCAAGCTTGCCTCCAACGTCTTGTTTGACAAAGGAAGCGCTGTACTTAAAGAGGGTGCCAAAGGAGAACTCAAACGTGCCTTTGAAGAGTACATCGGGACACTGGTGACCAATCCGGCCATCAAACCCTACCTTGACAAAATTATCATTGAAGGACACACGGACAGTGACGGCGGCTACCTCTATAACCTCGATCTCTCACAGCGGCGTGCCTTTGCGGTCATGCACTATCTGTTGACGCTGGATATAGCAAAAAAGTACAACCTCAAACCGCTGCTGGTGGCCTCGGGACGTGCCTATCTCGATCCTGTCAAAGTCAACGGTGTTGAGGATAAAGAAGCATCACGCCGTATTGAGATCAAGTTCAGGCTCAAAAACCGTGACGCAATGCACGAGATTGAGAAGGTGCTTGATGCGCAGTGACTTTGAGCCAAAACGCATAAGAGAAGCCAAAGAGACACTTGGCCGACAGATTGAAAGTGTGCAGCAGATGCTCCAGGCACAAAAAGCACAGATAAAGGAGGTAGAAAAGACTTCTACTTCACTGCTTACCCGCTTCGTGGAATATATGAAAAAACTGTTTTAAAAGGGGCTCTCCGGCCTCCGGAATTCAGTGTACCTTGCGTCTTTTTTGGTAGTCTCTGAATGCTTTGAGATTTTTCAAATGGGTAGCATAGTCTGCGGCGAAGCTGTGGCTGCCGTCCGGAGTCAGCATAAAAAAGAGAAAATCACTGCGGGCAGGGAAGAGGGCGGCTTTAAACGCTTCCATGGAAAATGATGCCAACGGTGCAGGCGGCAATCCTTTGTACTTGTAGGTATTGTAGTAGCTTGTATCTTCCCTGATGCGCTCAGGGGTAACCACACGGTGAGAGTAATCGCCGTAGTTGAGCGTACCGTCCATCTGCAGTTTCATACCCCTTTCAATGCGGTTGTAGATAACCGAAGCAATCAGCGGCATCTCTTCGGGTTTGTTACTCTCTTTTTGGATAATGGAAGCAATGATCATCAAGAGTTTGAACGTGTACGCGTCAACAGGCTTGTTAAAATAACATTTTTTGAACGCATCAAACTGGGCATCGGATTGTTCAAAAAGATAGTTCAATGTCGTATTCTCATCAGCACTTCTTGCGATGGCATAAGTACCTGCCACAATCTCACCTTCAATATAGCGGGCCCGTGTTTTGTAATACTTTTCCAATATGTTTCTGTTGAGTTTCATATCATTTGCCAAACGCGAAAGAAGCTCTTTATGCGTTTCACCCGGATAAACAACAACATGCATTGCAGGAAGCGGATTTTGACTGAGTGAATGAAAAAAATGCCAGCGTCCGTCATGGGTATGTCCCACCTGGTACCACCCTTGCAAGGGAAGATCGGTCTCAGGAATGAGCCAGGTATCGAAACGGGTAATGTTGTAGCCGTTTTTTTGAAGTGTTTGGAGGATGCTTTTGGTATTGTTCGCATCGAAAAAAAGTACTTTTTCTTTTTCTCCAATGGGAAGCAGAAAATTGTAGGCAAGAAGAAAAACAAAAAGCACGAGAAGCGCTTCAAGCAAACGGATGAAATGCTTGAAACGTCTGATCATCTTACTCGGTTTCTAAAAAGTCTTTTTCCCAGAAAAAGTCGATCCACTCATCCGTTTCATGCAGCCAGTAGTCAGGTTCGATGCAGGAGCTTGATTTGTAAAAGAGGGTGGCACTTTTGAAGATAATATCCGGGTAACGTTCCTGCAATACGGTGAGTACAGCACGGAGTGTCTGCCCGGAATCTGCGATGTCATCCAAAATGAGTACCTTTTTCGCACCGCTGAGTTCCGGGAGGTTGATAAGCTTGGGATGGGAGCGTTTTACCTCTCCGTCATAGAGAATGGAGTTAATGGTAAAGAGGTTGCGGTTGTCGGTCGCTTCGGCATAGGCCTGTGCAAGTGTCAGGCCGCCGCGTGCAATGGCAAGCAGGGTGTCAGGTTCAAACGCTTTTGTCTTTTTGACAAGTGTTTTGACATCATTTACAAAAGTGGGGTAGTCGTAGTATTTTCCCATAGTACTTTCCTTTTAAACTTCTTCTCCACTGTAATAGAACTCATCGAGTCCCTCCAAAAATGCCAGCAGCAGTTCGTCTGGACACACTTTGAAGTTCTTATGATCCTCTTTGCGAAAGAGCGATTTGAGTTCCTGTTTGGCAAGCGGTGCTTCGCCAAGTCCAAAGATGATCTCAGTCTCCATCTCTTTGAGTTCCAGCGCAATACGCAGTTTTTTGAGAATGAGGTTGTTGGTTAGGTCTACAGCTGCTGCTTCTTCGGGCTTTTGGGGAGACGGTCCGCGTTTGAGAGTAATGAGCCCGTCCAAAAATACGCCGAGTTCTTCATAACTACAGGGTTCACCGCTGTTACCGAGTATCTCTTCTATGCGTTCTTTTGAGACGGGGTATGCCTCTTTTGCATACGCTTCGGCTATGGTATCCGTGTCAAGCTTGAGTGCTGTAGCAATACGCTGTACGACTTCATTGGTAAAAGCAGCCATCTTATTTACTGTCACACTTGGTTGCTTTGACTGTGGTGACAAACCCGATGCTCACATCACTCCAGGTTTTACCCTTGTGCAGGTCATAGCAGGCACGGTTAATGCTTTTCAGTGCGGTACCGGCGGCAAAATCCATGAGGTCTATGTTCCCCTGTGCCTTGAAAAGTTCTTTTTCATAGTGATAATCAAGAGGCGTATTGACAGTTTTGCCGTTCATTGTCAAAGCCACTTCAAGTTTTCCGGTGTAGGGCTTGCCTTTGGTATGTGCATCAGGGGTAACAGAGAGAATTTTCCCAGTGATCTTCGGTGTTTTCATCTGTTTGAAAAAGTATCTGACCAGTTTCCCGTCACGAACAGTATTGCCGCTATCGACCTTTGTTGTATCGATGGCAACAGTGGCACCTTCAAAGAGCGCTTTGAAATTCTTTCCTTCTTTGTGGGTAGGGTGGTAGGAGAGTGAAGGAAATTTTCCCTTGACTCCGATCTTTGCAGGGGTCTTGTAGGCTTGCCAGACAACATCGACACGGTCACTCTGTACAAGCGTACAGCCTCCTTTTGCATAGAGCAGTGTCCCGGAAAAAAGAAGGGCGGACATAAGTATTTTTTTCATTGTGGCTCCTTGAAAAGCATTATTTCTTTGCGGCAGCCGCACTGAGCTCCTGCAGCATGATGTGCATATTTCTAATGATACCTAAACAATTCTTATCTTTAATGTTGTGTTTGAGTGTCCAGTATTCGGGGTTGGTATAGGAGATGGTCGTTTTGCCTTCATAGTCTGTTGTAAAGAGCATACGAAGCGGAAGATCCAGCCCCATCGAGGGGTTACACTCCATTAATTTTGTCCCCATTTTCGGATTTCCAAAGAGCACAACCGTTTCGGGACGCAGATCCATGCCGGCTTTTTGGGCTATGGCTGCATGGTCAATGGTCGCAAAGTGCATCAAATGTTTTGCTTTGATGATCTTCAGAAATTTGGAAACAGCCGTGGGCAGATTATTTTGGGAAGGGACACTTTCAAAGAAAGCTCCTTTTTTGTTATCACAGCCTGTCAGTGCCAGCAGCATCATTGCTGCCAAAAGTATTTTTTTCATGGATATATCCTCGTTAAACGTTGAATCTGAAATGCATGACATCACCGTCCTGAACGATATAGTCTTTCCCTTCAAGACGCATTTTACCTGCTTCTTTGGCTCCCTGTTCGCCACCATATTCAATGAAGTCTTCATAGCTGATGACTTCGGCACGGATGAAACCTTTTTCAAAGTCGTTGTGAATAACCGCTGCTGCTTTGGGTGCTGTTGTTCCCTGACGAATAGTCCATGCACGCACCTCTTTGACACCGGCGGTAAAGTAGCTCATCAGTCCCAGCTTTTCAAACCCTTTGCGTATGATCTGTTCGAGTCCGCTCTCTTCGACACCAAGCGATTCAAGCATTTCCATCTTCTCTTCTTCGTCGAAATCGACCATTTCCTCTTCGACTTTTGCGCAGAGTTTGATCACTTCACGGTTACGCTCGGCCGCGTAGGCTTTGAGCGCTTCCACATACTCATTGTCTTCGGCAAGGCCGTCTTCATCGACATTGGCACCGTAAATGATCTCTTTGTTACTCAGCAGTCTGAGATCTCTGAGCAGGGTAATGAAGCCTTCGCTGTCTTTGTCAGAGAAGGTAGAAGCAGGCTGTCCCTCTTCCAGGTGTTTCAAAAGTGCTTCGGCAACGGGAAGCTGCAGTTTGGCCTCACGGTCGTTCCCTTTAGCCTTTTTCTGCATCGTTGCAATACGCTTTTCCAAAGCATCCATATCTGCCAGAAGCAGCTCTGTTTCGATAATTTCAATATCACGCACCGGATCAATGCTGCCTTCAACATGGGTGATGTTCTCATCTTCGAAACATCTGACAATCTGCAGAATCACTTCGGTTTCACGAATATTGCTTAGAAACTTGTTACCAAGCCCTTCACCCTTGCTTGCCCCCTTGACCAGTCCGGCAATGTCAACAAAGTCCAGTGTGGAGTGCTGTACGCGTTCAGGGTTAACAATTTTGGAGAGTTCGTCCAGACGCTTGTCCGGTACGGGCACTACTGCCTTGTTCGGCTCGATAGTACAGAACGGGTAGTTTGCGCTCTCAGCGTTTTGCGCTTTGGTCAGCGCGTTGAATGTGGTCGATTTTCCTACGTTGGGCAGTCCAACAAGTCCGATGCCAAGTCCCATGATGATCCTTCATAAATAAGTGGCATGATTTTAGCGAAATCTTCGTGAAAAGGCGGTTAGGCCTACCGATCCTCTTCTTGGGCTACACACAAATGTGCCATGGCTTCCGGATATTCGCGTATACGGCAAAGCCTTTCGGCCTCTTTGCTAATTGCTTCTGCTTCAATTGATGTGCTCATATGATCTATTTCGACCGTTGTCGCTTCTTCCATCAGACCAAGCGAAACAAGGTTTTCAAGAATGGCATGGGCCATATCGATCGTTGAGGAGACCTTGACAATCTCACAGCGGGCGTACCGGGGGATAGGGAATGCAACTTCGGCCACCCGAAGTGTAGGGTCACTGCCCGGTATCTGTTGTGCCCCAAAGAGCGGCTTTGATGCGGTTTTTGCCGAAGCGAAGGAGGGGATGAAACGGCTCAGGTGCTCGATGGCCTTTTGTGTACGCTCCTTTGTTTCACTCCATGTCCAGTCGGCTTCTATTTTTTCAACAAGGTTTTGCGGCAGCTGTGGCTGACAGCTGAGTGGAGTACTTGCAACAAGACCATCTTCATACAGGGTGATATCTTTGGTCATACCATGCAGCTGGACATGTCCCTGCGGATAGGGTGTAAACTGTCCCATGCCGCGTGGTGTACCGCGTTCGCCCTGAAAGATAATCTCCGGCCAGAGATGGGAGCTTTCCGCTTCCCACTGTGTGACATAGGCAGCCTTGAACTCTACCATACGTTCACAGGGTACACCGACCATATCGTCAATTTTACCTGTCTGATAACCTGCAGCATTGACAAGGTAATCAAACGTTTCTGTTTTTGTACCGGTTTGCACAGACCATCCATCCATTTCCTGTTGTACCTTTTGAACGCCCGTAGAGAGATGCAGTGTGATATTGGAGTCTTTCCCCAGGTCAAGCATCAGCCGTGCACCGATACGAAAAAGGTTGAGTCCGTACTCCTGCACCAGTATGACAGGAAACTGAAGCTTGTCAAGATCAGCCTTCTGGGCAAAGGGGATCATCCACTCATCGAGTGTTTGGGGTTTCAGTTTAATGGTCTCATCTTTCAGCGCCTCTATCGCTTCTCTCTCGTAACATTTAAAATAGACAGCCGGATCACCGAGTACCCGATTCCTTGCATCTTTGGCGACCAGTGTTTCATAGTGTGCCCTCAACTTTTCCAGCCTCGGCATCAGATGTTGTGTACCTCTACTGCAATAGGCCGGCAATGCAACAATAGTAGGACGGTGGTCAACACCGTGTGGGTAAATCCGTGCGAAGTCAATGGACTGCTTCAGCAGGGTGAGGCATTGTTCGTCACTGATCTCAGGGTAGAGGTTACCGCCGGCATGAAGATGGCAAAAGGGCGGTCCGCTTACCAGACTGGGAGCTTTTTCAAAGAGCGTGACTTTCGCTCCCGCTTTGGCAAGGAAGAGTGCAGTGGTACTTCCGGCAATACCACCGCCGACAATGGCAATTTTCGGTTGTGTTTTAGACACCTGTTCTCCTTTCTCTACAGGATGCTGTAAGGGTACTACAGCACCTTACAAGATGTTTAATAGTTCTCCAAACTCCTCTATAACAACAGTCGGATGATATACCGCAATATCCTCACCGTAATTATATCCATATGTCACGCCTACCGACTCCATACCGCAGGCTTGGGCAGCGAGTATGTCGTTTTTGGAATCTCCCACTATGACAGCCTCTTCTACGTTCAGCTGCATCGTTTCACAAAGGTGCAGCAGCGGCATAGGGTCGGGCTTTTTCTTTGGCAAACTGTCTCCGCCCAGCCAGACTTCAAAAAGCGCTGCCATTCCGAGTCCTTCAAGAATAGGAGCGACAAACTCCTCAGGTTTGTTGGTGACGATGGCCAGTCTGTACCCGCGTGCTTTCAGTACATGAAGCGTTTCCTTCACATGCGGATAGGGACGTGTCGCCTCACATAGATGCTTCCGGTAGGCGGCAAGAAAGTGTGTTAATGCATTTTCAAAAAGGGCATCATCGATCTGTCTGCCCTCGATGTCCCGCTCTCCAATCAGGGCACGTTTGACCAGTGTCTGCGCCCCGTTACCGACCCAGAAGCGGATGGTATCTTCACTGAAGGGTTTCCTGCCCAGTTTTACCAGTATCTCATTGACCGCAAGCGCGAGATCAGGTACACTGTCAATAAGCGTACCGTCAAGGTCGAAGAAGATGGCTTTTTTCTCTTTCCAGTTCAATGCTCAGTCCCTTATTTTTATCATATGTGCGGATTATACTGAGTTAGGGTAAAATGTCAAATCAAAACGCCACATCAACTTGAAAGAAGCCATTTATGAAACGTATCTACCCGCTCAATATCAAAAATGAATTTGTATTTAATGCCTCACCACGCGATTTTACCGTTGAGGAAATTCCCCTTTATCCTTTTACCGGAGAGGGGGAACATCTGGTGATGAAGGTACGTAAAAAAGAGGCAACAACCTGGGAGATGCTCGATGCCTTTGCCGATTTCCTTGGCATCAGACGGCGTGACATAGGCTATGCGGGACTCAAAGACAAGCATGCGATGACCATCCAGTACATTTCGCTGCCTGCAAAGTTCGAAGAGAAACTGCAACACTTCAACCATGAAAAGATCAAGATACTCGACACTGTCCGGCACAGCAATAAAATACGCATCGGTCACCTCAAAGGAAACCGCTTCGAATTACGGCTGAAAAAGGTTCTTGGTGTCCAGAAAGAAAAGCTTGATTCGGTACTGAAATGGATTAAAGCCAACGGCGTTCCCAACTATTTTGGCGACCAGCGCTTCGGTACCAACGGTAACAACTGGGAAGATGGTAAAAAGCTCATCGAAGGCACGTTGAAAATGCGTGACAGAAAAACACGGGAATTTCTGATGGGTTCCTACCAGAGCTGGCTTTTTAACCGCTGGCTGGCCAAACGGATGGAGATTAATCTGCTGCTGGAGAAATTCGAAGAGCCGGAGGTTGAAACACTGATGCAGCTGCCGCAGGGCGCACTCAAGGGAGCCGGAGCGCAGCCAAACTTCTACAAACTGCTTGCAGGTGACTTGATGATGCACTACCCCTACGGGAAACTCTTCGGAGCCGAAGATGTTGAAACCGAAGCAGCGCGTTTTGCCACCAAAGACACGGCACCCACAGGGCTGATACCCGGCAGCAAGACCAAACGCGCCGACAATGTTGCCGGCATCATTGAGGCACAGTTTGACGAGCCCATAAAGCTCTACGGTGCCAGACGCTACGCCTGGGTGCAGGTAACGGAGATTGAAAAACGCTATATTCCGGAGAAAGCACACTATGAGCTGGGCTTCGTGCTTCCCAAAGGCTCGTATGCGACGAATGTACTGGATGTACTGCGTGGGGAAACGGTGCAGGTATAAGTTCCCTATAACACAGGAATCACAATCTGATATCAAGCCTGGGACAACAGGTTTATTGCCATGTCCTATACGGATGATTTACAAGGTAGGCATTACGGTAACGCGGGTCACCGGAAACTTCAGCTGTGACCCATTCGGGTTTTTCAAATACTTCATCTTCACTGGAAAGTTCAATTTCGGCTACAATCAGTCCTTCATTCTCTCCCTCAAAAATATCGAGTTCCCATGTATGTTCTGCATATGAAAGCAAATAACGTTTTTTATCGATGTAGGGTTTTTCGCAAAGCTGTGTGAGCATCGCTTCGGCATCAGAAAGCGGAACAGGGTACTCAAATTCAGAGCGGGTCACACCGGTTGTCCTGCCTTTAAGTGTGAGAAAAGCTTCTTTGTCCCGGATGCGGACACGTACGGTCGCGTTTCTGGCAGCGATGTAGCCCTGTTTGATAGTGTAGGGGGCAGGCAGGGGAGGGAGTTTTGAGGTGTCGACAAGGAACTTGCGCTCTATCTCCAGTGCCATATTACTTCTGCTCTTTTTTACGGACAATATCGGCACCGAGTGCTGCGAGTTTACCTTCAAGATTGTCGTAGCCTCTGTCGAGGTGGTAAATGCGTCGGACATTGGTAGTACCTTCTGCAACCAGTCCCGCAAGTACCAGTGCGGAAGAGGCACGCAGATCGGTAGCCATCACATCGGCACCGTAGAGCTTGTCAACCCCTTTGACCGCAGCGGTACTGCCTTTAAGCCAGATATCGGCACCGAGACGATTGAGTTCACTGACATGCATAAAACGGTTTTCAAAGAGGCGCTCTTCAATGAGGCTTTCCCCTTCGGCAATAGCTGCTACTGCCATAAACTGTGCCTGCATATCCGTCGGGAAACCGGGGTATTCGACCGTAATGAGATTGACCGGTTTGATCGTTTCTGCCGGGAGTATGGTGACACTGTCATTATCGATCTCGAAACCAAAGCCCATGGTTTCCAGTTTGTCCAGAGAAGCACGGATATGTTCTGCATTGACCTTGTGGAGGGTAATGGAAGAGTTGGTAATGGCACCGGCACAAAGATACGTACCCGCCTCGATGCGATCCGGGATGATCTCTGTTTCAGGAAAGGTGAGCGGTTCGCCGCCTGTCCCTTCAATGACCAGTTCATTGGTACCAATGCCTTCTATGGCGACACCGGCTGAAGCAAGCATGTCACAAAGCTGAACGATTTCCGGTTCTTTTGCTGCATTGATAATGGTAGTGGTGCCCTTTGCAAGTGCCGCCGCCATCAACGTGTTTTCCGTTCCCCCAACCGTGATCTTGTCAAAAATGATCTTCGCACCCTTAAGTCCTTCAGGGGCGACAGCATGGACATATCCGCTTTTTATCTCTATGTGGGCACCCATCGCCTCCAGGGCTTTGAGATGCAGATCGATAGGACGCTGTCCTATGGCACAACCACCGGGAAGGCTCACTTCACACTCTCCAAAACGGGCAAGCAGAGGCCCGAGTACAAGAATGGACGCACGCATTTGCGAGACGATCTCATACACAGCTTTATGCGAATTGATGGAACTGTTGTCTATGTAGGCAACGGTATCTTCATGTGTAACATTGCCGCCAAGCATTGTCAACAGCTTGAGCAGGGTACGAATGTCAACGACATTGGGAAGGTTGGTCAGTGTGACCGGTTTGTCACTCAGTATTGTGGCCGCGATTACAGGCAGTGCAGCATTCTTCGCACCACTGATCGTGATGCTGCCGCTTAGCTTTTTCCCACCGTTAATTTGAAGATAATCCATCTGCATTCCTAAAATAATGTAATGTGTGATTTTATCCAAAGATCATTAAACAAGAAGTAATATATTATAAAATATTAAGAAT
>WGDG01000288.1 GCA_015493425.1 Sulfurovum sp. | reverse complement strand
TCATCTTCTATGACTACAAAGAAAAGTTCAAAAACGACGGGAAAATCATGCAGGCACTTTTCTGGGTGGTGGTAGCTTGTATCGTAGCAGTGATGTTTTGATCTCTTCGATGCCACTTATATCGTTTGTGTCAATTCTGAGTTGTCACGCGCTCTCCGGCATAGGCACAATATCAATACTCTCTGAAATTTAGGGGTCAGGAACTAAATCCTAAATAATAATATCGGCAGAATGGACTTTTTATACGATCGTAATGCTCAATTTCTTCCCCAGAGCCGAAGTAGCGGATTCCAGCGTACTCAGCGTCAATGAGCTGTGGTCAGGATTCAGGAGCCTGTTGACCACGGCACGGCTGGTGTTCATCAGATGTGCCATTTTTGTTTTGGTAATATTCTGTGCTCGCATCTCCTGCTCTATCTGATAGGCAATCACCCTCTTGACCGCCGTATCATTGACCTCTTCATAGATACCCTCTTCTTTTAAAAACGCATCAAAATCACCAGACATGTTTTTTGTCAGTTCCATTGAATATCCTTTTTTCTCTTCCGTGCAAGATCCAAGTCCTGCCCGGGTGTTTTTTGTGTCTTTTTCACAAAACCATGCAGCAGCACCATATACTCATCTACCACCGTAAAAAGAACCCTTGCAATCCTTTTATGAGATATGTCGCTTCGCACTTCATACAGTTTGCTCTCCAGTTTTCTGCAAACCGGCATCCCTATCGGCCAGCCGTATTCTACGGTCTTGATATCCTTGCCCACGATTTTCCTGTCCTCCTCATCGAGAGAAAGCAACCATTCGCGTACAGGCTTTTTGCCGTTAGCATTTTGATAAAAAAGCGCACTGATTTTTTTCATTCGTAAGTGTATCAAAAAAGATACAACTTGTCAAGGTGTTGTCGATTTTGAAATTTAGCACAAGGTCACGCGCTCTCCAGCATAGGCACGATATCAATACTCTCTGAAACCTGATTGTAGGCGGCCTGCGCCTATTGACAAAATAACCCCAATCCACTATAATCGTCATAATAAAACTAAAAATGACAATAAGGATTAGCCATGACAATCCAGCAAGTTTCATTCCGTGATTTTACCAGAGGTTATGTGCCTGCTGATGTGCTGATGCTGTTGGACAAGAAGAGCAAGACACAAAAAGGGCTTTTTGTCACGCAGGAGTATGCAGACAGTGTCCTGGAATTTTTGAAAGAAAAAGAGCAAAAGAAAATAGAGCAGAGGAAAAAAGCCATGCTGGATTTCGTCGGAGCGTTTGGCGAGGGCGCTGAGGTCGCAGACAAATCCCATCAGGCCATCAAGGCAGAGAAGTATGAGTAAAATATTTCTCGATGCCAATATCCTGCTTGACATCCTCCTGCCTGACAGACCCAACCATGCAAAAGCCGTCTCGGCCTACGAAATCATCTGTCAAGAGTACACGCGTCTGGCAACGAGTGAAAATATTTTGACAACCATTGAGTACATCGCTTCCAAAAACGGCACAGGCTGCGAAACCCTCTCACGATTTTTTGATGGGCTCAAGGCCAACTTTGAACTCTGTAGCTTTACAGACAGCCTGGATGTGAGTTTGAAGATTTACCAGAAAGCATGTGCGAACAACGAGAAGATAGATTTCGAGGATCTATTGCAGATACAATGCGCGATCAAACACGGGTGCGATGTGTTTGTGACGGAGGACAAAGGGATTCACAAACGCAGTTATGGGATTGAGGTTGTGGGTTTGGAGGATGTGCTAACGTCCGCTACTCATTGACAATACTCCACTCATAAAACGGAATCCCCTCAAACGTAATATCTCTCAGTGTAAACGTAAAGCGGTTGGAGACGGTGACGATCCAGAGTGGGTTTAGTTAGCCCACGATGCGCATGTTAGTTTTGGCTCAATCCTGGTGAGTGCATCAAAAACAGAGTCATTGGATACAAGTATGGCTTGATGGTGGATGGCGGTGGCTGCGATGAGGAAATCGAGATCGTTCTTTTTGTTGGCCTGGGTGTGTATGCCGGTATGTTGTTGATAGCGAGCTTTGAGCTGCCCAAAGATATCAACCTCTTCCATACCGAGGGGGAGCACGTCAAGATGGCGTTCGATAAAGGCAATTCCCTGTCTGAAAAGCTGCATGCTCTCCTCAGAGCTCTGGAAACTGTGAAGCCCGTATGAAAGCTCATACAACGTCACTACGGACACACTAAGGTCGTCGCGATCATCCAGGGCAAACAGATGACGTTTGATCGACTCTCGATGGGGAGAGCGAGGATCACTGAGGTAGGAGATGATGTTGGTATCAAGAAGATAGTGTCGTGGCATGGTCAGAGATTGGGGGCGAAATTGTCGCGGGCTTCTTGTCGGCTGTTGCGGATATGATCGACAATCTCAGGGGTAAAAAATCCATCCATTTTGTTGGCAAATTCTGACCAACGAGACGGTGA
>WGDG01000287.1 GCA_015493425.1 Sulfurovum sp. | reverse complement strand
TTTTTATGTGTTTTATCAGAAATTTTTTCACTATACCTCTGTATAGGGAGAGGATAGCTGCATAATACAGAAGAGGGCATCATGCCTTATATACGACAGCTTGGATTCAGACAGCAAAAGAATGTCGGATCTCATCTGGTATCTTTCTTGGACGCATTGTTTCACTGTCTACAAAGACCCACTCCGTTACACCCTCACAAACAATGGTACCATCCTCTATGCGGCTGATCTCATAACGGCGTGTAGAGGCTATCTTTCCGATATCCTCTATCCATGTTTTCATCTGCAACACATCGTTCTCAAACGCTGGCTTCTTGTACTCAATATGGTGTGACTTGGCTACCCATATACCGCCATATGTCAGACACACATCATGCCCTGCACCCACCGACTCTGAGTGGTTCGTTGCCGCTTCGATCATCCATGAGAGATAGGTAACGTTGTGGACATGCCCGTTGAAGTCGATTGCCTCTTTATCTACAACAAACTGATACGTGTAGGGATTCATCTAACCCTCCTTGTTTTGTTTTTCCCGTAAGCGATGCTAAACAGCCCAAAGACGCTTCGAAACATCACCAGCAGTGAAAGGATTTTAAGTACCATAGCGATGGCGCCGCTGTAGGCAAGCAGTCCCAGTGTTGTCAAAATATAGTGAAAATCATGCAGTCCGTCTACACCGAGAAAAGATTTCGCAGCAGGGACATAGGCACTCTCTGGTGCGGTAGAGACATACCATGCCGTATAATCCATGGAAACTCCCAATACAAAAAGCCCCAGCCACCAGCCTGTCATATTGTGATGTTTTTTATAATACCATGCAACACCTAACGGGAAGAGCCACTGAAAGAGTGTACCGTTAAGCACCATCATAAACGTTGGACACGGCAGCAGGTAGCAGACACCGTGCCCCGCTTCGTGAACAATACCGATAGTCTGATTGATGACAAAGTGATAGAGTGTGAAAATATACTCAAACAAGCCGTTGATAGTATGTGCAGTTTGTTCATAAGGGCGGTACTTCAAATAGAGCAGAAAGAAAATGAGTACAAACCAGAAAAGTAATCGCTTTGCTGTGGGTGTAGGATTGGTTTGATCAGAAGTGTTTTGAGATGGGAAAAGGTGCGTAAAGTCTCCTCCTTTTCCCATTGCAGATGCTTTTACAGATCGCGTGGATCTACGATCTTCCCGGCGATCGCACTTGCCGCTGCCACAGCGGAGTTGGCAAGGTAAATCTCAGAAGTTCTTGCCCCCATACGACCGACAAAGTTACGGTTGGTTGTCGCCACACAGCGCTCACCATCACCGAGGATGCCCATATAGCCGCCAAGACAGGCACCACAAGTAGGGTTACTTACCACCGCGCCCGCTTCGATGAGGGTATCGATGATGCCTTCATGCTGTGCCTGCATCAAGATCTTCTGGGTTGCAGGGGTAACGATCATACGTGTATGTTTCGCCACACGCTTGCCTTTGACAATTTCAGCAGCAACACGCAAATCTTCAAGCCGCCCGTTGGTACAGCTGCCGATCATCACCTGATCGATCTTGAGATCATCTGCTACCGCCTGCTCTACGGGCTTACCGTTACTTGGCAGAAATGGATAGGCAATCACAGGTGAGAGATTTGCCATATCGATAGTGATCTCCTGTACATAGTTCGCATCCGCATCAGAGTAGTGAAGTTTTGGCTCACTTCTCAATCCACCATTGACTTTGGCACGCTCATCAAGATAGGCTTGGGATACCTCATCGATCGCAAAGATACCGCTCTTGGCACCCGCTTCGATCGCCATGTTACACATGGAGAAGCGGTCACTCATGCCAAGGTACTGCACACCCTCTCCGGTAAACTCGATCGCTTTATAGAGTGCACCGTCCACACCAAGGATGCGGATCAGCTCAAGGATGATGTCCTTGCCGTAGATATGTTTACCGGGTTTTCCGACCAAATTGACCTTGATAGACTCTGGCACTTTAAACCAGTTGCCGCCGGTAATGATGGAGAAGGAGATATCGGTACTTCCCATCCCTGTCGAGAAGGCACCCAATGCGCCGTGTGTACAGGTGTGGCTGTCTGCTCCGATAATCACATCACCGGGAATGACTAGTCCTTTTTCAGGCAAGAGCGCATGCTCGATCCCCATATCTTTTTCATCGAAGAAATACTTGAGGTCATGCTTGTAGGCAAACTCGCGGCTGATCTTCGCCTGATTGGCAGAGGCGATATCTTTGGCAGGGATATAGTGATCCATCACGATGGCAAAACCGTCAGGATTGGCAAGTTTCTTCGCACCACTCTCCTCAAAAGCTCTAATGGAGATGGGGGTGGTAATGTCGTTACCGATGGTCATATCGATCGGCACTCTGACGATCTCACCGGCATAGACATCACGCCCGGCATGCTCGGAGAAGATCTTTTCTGTTATCGTTTGTCCCATAGGAAAATCCTTAAAATTGTTATCATTAATTGCGCGAATTATAGCAAAATAAAGTTATGGTAGAATTTCATTGAACATTTCACCCTTGTTCCCAACCTCCTCGTTGGGGATGTATACCTGATATTTTATTTAATTTGGTGCGTGCTTACGCACCCTACGGGAACGCTATGAAACTTACCGAACTGCAAGCCATCGCCAAGCGTCTAAACGACTTTACTTTCATCTCGCGTGCAAGACGCATCGAGGACAATACCATCGAGATCGTTTTTGACAAAAAGCAAAGCTATTTTTTCAATATGACCCGCGGGCACAGTTTTGTCTACAAAGCCCCAAGCCAGCGTCCGCTTCAAGGGTACAACGCCCCCTTTGATACCCTGCTGCACAGCCTGCTTGCCGGCAGCAGACTGCTTGAGGTCACTGTACCGGAGAATGACCGTATTTTACGGTTCAAAATAGCCCCTAAAAGCGCCTACAAAAACCAGACCATCTTTCTCCAACTGGAGTTCACCGGCAAAAACACCAATGCCATACTGCTCGATGAAAATGAGACAGTGATCGAAGCTCTGCGGCACATTGACGGGCAGCAGTCATTTCGTGTGGTACGCCCGGGGATGGAGCTCCTGCCCATCCCCCGTAGGGTGCTGTCCCCTGACAGCACCGACAAGCAACATCACAGTAATGATATTACGG
>WGDG01000286.1 GCA_015493425.1 Sulfurovum sp. | reverse complement strand
TCAGGGATGCACCAATGCCGATATCAAAACAGCCGGATGGGACATATCCAACATTACCAACCTCTCCTATATGTTTCGCAATGCAGCCAGTGCCAACCCGGATGTCAGCGGTTGGAATACAGCCAATGTAACACGAATGGATGCCATGTTCTGGGGCGCAACACAGGCAAACCCAGATGTTTCAGGCTGGGACACAGCCAATGTCACAAAGATGAACAATATGTTCCGTAATGCAGTCAATGCAACCCCCGATGTAAGTGGATGGAACACAGCCAACGTCACCACAATGTACGGGATGTTCTATGGGGCAAGCAGTGCTACACCTGTAACAACAACCAACGGCAATATTTGGAATACGTCCAATGTTACCAGCTTCGCCTATATGTTCCAGGATGCTCCGCTTGCCACCCCTGATACAGGAGGGTGGAATACTTCGAGTGCAACGACAATGCGGGCCATGTTTAAAAATGCATCCGCCGCAAACCCAAGTACAAGCGGATGGAATACCTCCAATGTAACAACGATGCAGGCCATGTTCCGCGGTGCTGCCAGTGCCAATCCTGATGTAGCAAACTGGGATGTCAGTCAGGTTACCTCTATGCTCAGCATGTTTAACGGTGCAACACATGCCAACCCAGATGTAACAAACTGGGATGTTTCCAGTGTAACCACGATGGCAAGTATGTTTCAAAATGCAGTTGCATTTGACCGTAATCTCCAATACTGGGATGTCAGCAATGTTACAAACTTTATCAACTTTCTTACGGGTGCAAAACTCTCAACGTACAATTATGACGCTTTGCTAAAAGCATGGCAAAACCTTACGCTGAGCAGTGACGAACGCTTTGATGCCGGTAACAGCACCTACTGTGACGGAGAAACTGCGAGACAAAACATTATCGATACCTACAACTGGGATATTCGCGATGCAGGGAAACACTGCCCTGCCCCCTGTGAGGAGGTAGAACGCCATCTGAGTGCCATGCAGTGGACACTCATCAGTATTCCCTGTGATACCGGCAGCAACGGTGTAGAGGCTCTTATGGGCAATGCGCTGGGTACCTACGGTGACAATGCCGACTGGGTGATGTATGAGCAAACCGGTGCTGATGATTATATTGGTACCAACACGCAAAAAAGAATGCTTGACAGTACAGATACGGTACAGCCGGGGAAAGGCTACTGGATTATCAGTGCCCAGGATGCAAACCTGACTATCGATACTACCCTTGGCGGACTGAACTACACCGCAGTACAGCCTGCCTCCAATCTTGGCATATCAAGCAGTGTGTTTGATGACCTCAATCTGACACGATTACCGGATTCTGACAGTGCAAACAGTAAAAAAATCATGATGGGGAATCCTTTCCCCAAAAAAATGCAGCTCTCCGACATCTACTTTTCCCACGGTGGCACCAGCGGCAGCTATAACCCCATGAGTACCGACAGCAACAGCCCCAATGCTCCCTATATAAAACCGACTGTTTATACCTATGAACATACCGGTACCAGCAACACGAATTATGTTGCCATTACCCCGGACACACCGGGATTTACAGACCGCATCGATCCGATGGTCGGCTTTTGGATTCTTCTGAAAAGCGGACAGACCGGCAGCAACTATTTAACCTTCCCGTATGAGAAATAGCCATATCAATGAGAGAACGGTGTCTTACACCGTTTAAGCCCTCCGCTTTTTCATATCTGAGGCATATGCCTCTACTTCCCAAACAGATAGATCAGTCCCGGAAAGAGTACAATAATCAAGAGAGCTATAAGCTGCAGCACAATAAACGGAATAACCCCTTTATAGATGGCACCGGTCGTCACTTTGTCTCCCGCTGCCCCTTTTAGATAGAAAAGTGCAAAGCCAAAGGGAGGTGTAAGAAAGCTTGCCTGAAGGTTCATAGCAATGAGTATGGCAAACCAGATCGGGTCAATGCTGAAACTGGCTACGATTGGTACAAGAATGGGCACAACCACAAAGGCGATCTCAATAAAGTCGATGAAGAAGCCCAGCATAAAAATCACCGCCATAGCGATCAGGATAAACATCCATTTGTCACCGATCTCTCCGGTAAAGAAATGCAGTGCCATCTCTCCGCCGCCAAGTTCATTGAATACCAGTGAAAATGCAGTTGCACCAATAAGGATCATGAAGATCATAGCAGTCAGCTTGACCGTCTCCACCGCTGCGTAGCGCAGCAGCTCGAAGCTCATCACCCTGTTATAGGCTGCCAGTGCCATACCGCCAAGCACACCAATGGCCGCTGATTCGGTAGGCGATGCGATACCGGCAAAAATGGAGCCAAGCACTGCACCAATAAGCAGTAACGGCGGTATGATGGCTTTGAACGCACTTCTGGCTACCACTGTATAAGGCTCATCAGAAATAATGGCCGGAGCAGCATCTTTTTTAAGCCACGCAAACCCGAGAATATACACAACATACAAAACAATAAGCAGCAATCCGGGCACGACTGCCGCCTTGAAGAGATCACCTACACTCAGATGCATCTGGTCACCCAGTACAATGAGAACAATAGAGGGAGGAATAAGCTGTCCAAGTGTACCGCTGGCTGCGATGGCTCCGCTTGAAAGTGCCGGAGAGTAGCCCTGCTTGAGCATCAGAGGCAGGGCAATAAGGCTCATCATCACTACCGATGCCCCGACAATACCAGTACTTGCCGCCAAAATGGCACCCACAAGCACTACCGAAACAGCAAGTCCTCCCCGTACCGATCCAAAGAGTTTCCCCATTGAATGAAGTAACTCTTCCGCCATCTTCGATTTTTCGAGAATCAGCCCCATAAAGATGAACAAAGGTACTGCCATCAGGGTTACATTGCCCATAATGCCATAGGTACGGTAGGGCAGCATCTCCAGCACATGCAGTCCCACCTCATCGGAGATAAGCGCAAAAAAGAGTGCCACACCGCCAAAGACGAACGCCACTTGAAAACCGCTAAGCAGCAAAAAGAGCGCCAGTGAAAACATCAAAAAGACAGGATCTACCCAGAATGCCATACGATGGTACCACGCTGCATAGACAAGCCCGCCAAGCAGTGCTACGACACCAAGCACGCGCCAGAGCACTGTTTCGTTTTCAAGCTGATGGTATGCCTTGAGTACTTCACTCAGCCCCTGCAACATCAGCAGTACAAAGGAAAGCACCAACACTCCCTTGATGAACCAGCGCGCACCAAGTCCACCTGGGTCTGGAGAGACTTCATGCTGCAGATAACTCTGAAGCGCCATATCGTAGGCATCGATGGTAAAAAGTGCGGCAAAGGGCAGCAGCAACAGCAGCATCGAAAGAATCTGCACAACCATCTTCGTATCGTGCGAATAGCGCTCGAAGAAGATATCCACTCTCACATGCTTGCCGTGTTTAAGCGCATAACTGAGCCCCAGCAGAAAGACCATATCGTACAGATGCCACTCTACCTCCTGCAAAGCGATCGAGCCCGCAGAAAAAAGGTAGCGCATCATTGCATCATAAGCTACCAGAAGTGAAAGAGCAACAACCAGTACAGCAGCAAAAAGTCCGGCATATTTACTGATACGGTCAAGGTAATATGAAATATGCATTTAAAATCCTGAACAAGTATAAATTAACCTACAACAACCATATTCTTACCCTTTTTCTTGGCAAGATAAAGCGCTTTATCCGCCCTTTCCAGTAAAGAATATACCGTATCGTTTTCTTTCGATGTCGCTACGCCGAAACTGACAGTAAGATGTCCGGCACCGTCAAAAACATGTGTATCTACCATCTCTCTTATTTTTTCAATCTTTTCTACAATTTTTTCCTGCTTGCTGCACTTGAAAAGTATAAGAAACTCTTCTCCTCCCCATCTGGCGAATAGATCATTGTCACGCAGTTGACTGCCGATAAGGTCGGCAGACTCTTTCAGCACCTTGTCTCCGACAAGATGTCCGTAACGGTCATTGATCGCTTTAAAATTGTCAATATCCGCGATCACAAGTGTCACGGACTGATCATATTCCAACGCTTCAGCAAGTTTTTCATCAAAGTAGGATTTTCGGTAAAGTCCGGTCAATGGATCTCGGTTAATCTTCTCTTCAAGCGCACGATTCATATCACAAAGTTTCGTTATTTTTGAAAAGGTAAACAGTTTATAGGTTTTTTCCAGCAGGGTCGCCTTGACAAGAAAGGTGTCTTCACCTATTGTCAACTCTTTTTCTTCCTCTTTTGCATATTCGTAAAGTGCATCAAAACTGCGGACAGGAAGGGAAGTGATCGAAAAGTTGTTTTCGTTTCTCTCTTTGAGTTCATCCAGACTTTTCAGACTGAAATATTCAAGAAATTTTTTGTTGGCATATTCAATCTTATTGTTACTGGTTACGACAAGAAGATTATCCTGACTGTCAAGAATCTTTTTGATCGTATTAAAAAGCAGCTGATTGTCATTGCTGTACTGCAGCAGTTCCAGTTTAGACAAAGTGATCTCAGTGGTATTATGAAGCAGTATCAATACTTTATCTTTACTGTAGTGCTCCAGATGGATGTTGATGTAGTAATCATTTTTATACACGGTTTCAAGCACATACCGGTTTTTTTCATCTTCCAACACGGTTTCGATCCGGTCTTCATAGCCTACAATTTCCGGTAAATAGTCCCGAATATCATCATCACGATGAACATTTTTTCCGAAATATCTGGTAATGTTTTCTGAAAAATCTGTTATACGATATGCCCTGTCGATCAAAATATATTCAAACACATCCTGTGAAAGAATAGCATTGAGAATGATCTGAATATTTTTCATGAGAGTATTTCCTTTGCAAGGGTACCAAAAAGCTGATTGACATGATCACCCTTTTTTGCAGATGTCAAAACCCCTCCCGGTACCATCTGAAAATGTTCCCGCTGCTGCGGTGTCAAGAGGTCTGATTTGTTGTAGGCGACAACGTATTTCCCGTTAGGGTTCACTGCTTTAAAATGCTTGATATGCTCTTCGAGATTCACCATCGTTTCTTCTCTGTTACAATCAGCAACGATAATAGCACCGCTTGCACCGACCAGATACTGTTCGGGTATTCTTTTCTGGGGTGTCGCCCCCTCTACATCCCAAATGATCAATTCACATTCAATCGAGCCCACAGATAAAAACTTTTTCGATATTTTTACCCCGATGGTCGTTAAATACTTGTCATCAAATGTATTATCGATATAGCGTTTGATAAGGCTTGTTTTTCCAACATTGAAATCGCCGAGCAATAGAATTTTTTTCCGTATCATATGTTGTACTAAACCTTGTTAAAATGCTCTAATATTTTTTTAAAATAACCTATTTAATCTATCTATCCGATAAATTTTATCGTTTTGTACTAAAAGGGAGCTGATTTCTAAAATAATGTATTAGTTCTTCTTAAAGATATAATAATATATTATATTTAAAACATTACTTCCAATAAGTATCGAGCCGCACATGCCACCCTTTTCGCCACCGTTCTTCTCCCCTTGCCGGTGGAGAGTTTCTGATACGCCTGTCCAGCATTGATTTGGCAGCATTGGAAAATGCTCTGTATTTGTTCGGACTCTTTTCATTGAAGTGTTCGAGCACCTGTAGCAGTCCCCACCCCTGCCCTTTGTAGCGTTCACTCTCAAGTGTACCTTCGCCTTTGAAATTGGTATAGTCAATGAGAATGTAGAGTCCCCTCTCATCAATACTGCCATCTTTTTTGTAGAGCATATGCTCGAACCTACGTTTGATGACATCCGCTTTTTTCGGATCGTCAATGTTCTCAAGCATCTGCGGCAGGGCATTGGCTGTGCGCTGTGCCATAAACGCTGCCTGCTGCGGCATGGTCCTCTTTAAGAAGGAAAAGAGTTCACGGTAACGTTTGGTTTTGGTGTTTTTGGCTTTGAAAAACGCCTCTTTTGTCTGCCATGGTAAGTCTGTTTCCGGGGTCAGCCATATAGGCATTGTCACACCCTGTTGCTGCATATAGGCCACTACCATGGGAAAAACTTCTCTGAAGCGTTCCGTATGCCCCTTCGGAAACCAAATAAAATGCCCAATGCCTACGGAAGCGAAATCCTCTCCCTTGTTCCACCATACAAGATATTTGTCTTTACCTGCACCTTCGTTCTGCCATATCTTCTTCGCAATATAGGCTGCCTGCTGCTGCGAAATGTTCAACGACGCCCCCATAAGCCATACTGAAACAAAAAGTATCCCTGCTATTGTCTTCATATACGCTCCGTTAACTGTCATTCTGTATAGTTTTACCCATTATACACACTCTACCTCAAAAATGGAGAAAGCTCTATGAAGCGCAGCATCTTTTACACCATAGCGTTACTAACACTCTTTGTTCAAAGCACTTATGCTACCCCGGCAAACCTGAACGAACTCCAGGGCGACTGGCACCTGCGTGAGCTTGACAGCTACGAAGTACGCAAAGCCCGTGCCATTCTCGACTTCGAACCTTCCAAAATGATCATTGACGGCTTCGATGCGTGTAACCGTATCAATGGCAAACTGATCAAAAAAGCCGACGGCACCTACACCAGCCGCCTTCGCACCACCCGCATGGCATGCCGCGGAAACCTCTTCAGCTTCGTCAGCCAACGCCTGCACCAGGCCATCGATGAAGGTTTCACCGTGGAAAAAGCCTCTCGTCACGGTGTTGACGGCATAGTATTGAAAAGTAAGTCACATGAGCTGTTTTTTAAGAGGATGGGAGAGTGAAAATGAGTAACGAGCAATGAGCAATTAGTAACCGAGTGGGAAGAATTTTAAATGTAATCTTTCGTATAAGTTTGCGTTAGATTTGGACGATCGTCGTGAGTGGAGCGAAGGAGCTTACTAAAGAGTAAGTGACTAAGCGAAACGAAGAGGATCGCTCAAAGATGACGTAAAATTATACGAAAGAGGGGGCATCGTTGGCGAAGAGGATCAAATCTCCGGGCATCGTCTGCTCCACCAGCATCTGCTCCATCTCCGCTTTGGAGGCAAGCTTCACCAACTTATCAGGGTCAACGTGTGCTTTAAAAATGGCATAGTTTAAATCTCCTGTCACCACAACGACATCAAACACTTCATTGGCACGTTTGGCAACCTGTTCATTCAGGGCATCGTCTACCTCTACCAATCCGGGAGTAATGACGACTTTTCTGCCGGGATATGTTGCCGACAGATCGAAACTTGCCATCATTCCGTCAATGTTGCCGTTGAAGCTGTCATCGAGGATCACTTTGCCACCGGCATCGATGCGCTGCAGACGGTGGTCGACCGGCTTAAGGGTAGAAAGACCCTTTTGTATCTCTTCCTCGCTCAGTCCCATCGCTTTTGCCACAAGCACGGCTGCGGCAAGGTTCATCGCATTGAACGCGCCAAGAATATTGGCTGTATAGCGGGTGCCGTTGAGAGTGAAACTCATTCCTTCCAGTGTCGCTTCGACATCACTGATGATAAATTCCGGCATCTGCAGCTCTGGGTGCTCCTGCGCCACTTCACCCGTACCGTAAATATGCACCTTTTCATTTTCGGGTTTGACCATGGCACTTTCATGTATCCATGCCTCTTTCAGACGCTTGGTCTGCATGATCTCCATCTTGGTGTTGCGGATGTTCTCCATCGTTTTGAAGTACTCGATATGTGCGGGGCCTATCTTGCCAACGACCACATAATGCGGGTTAACAAAGGTAGAGATCTCGGCAATGTCCCCCTCGCCTCTGGCACCCATCTCAACCACATAAACCTCCGTATTTTCCGAAAGATCGTCGTTAATATCTTTCATCACACCCCCAAGCGTATTGACCGACCGGGGTGTGGCGTAAGTGTTGTAACGGCTGGAGAGCAGATGTGCCACAAAATTCTTGATGCTGGTCTTACCGTAGCTTGCCGTGATACCTACAACCGTCAGATTCTCCATATCCTCGATCTTTGCCTGCGCCTTGCGCTTAAAGCCGTTGAAGAGCATCTTCTCTATGAATACGGAGCCCCCGTAGGC
>WGDG01000285.1 GCA_015493425.1 Sulfurovum sp. | reverse complement strand
CAAAAGACAGTAAGCCAAACGTTTACACCGCAAAACATATACCGCTACATAGCGCGTGAATACTACTATTTTCCTATGGAGATGGGACTGCTTTCTTTGGCAGTACTGTTCTTTTTCATTGTCGGCTATGTAGGACTGTACGGCTGGCAGCTTCGCAAACATGGCATCAGGCTTACCCAGCGAGATATCCGCTTTCAGCGCAGGCTCAGCAGCCGCTTTATGGGCTTTTTGATTTTGACGGCAACGATCATCATCGCTTCAGTTGGCTTTGAATGGATAAAATATCTGCTCTCCAAGTGGATCATGGGAGATCCTTACTGGCTGTTGACCATCGATGTGCCTTACAGCTACATTGCAACCGTGCTCGATGCATTTGTATTCCTTTTGTGGTTCTTCTGGCTCTATGTTCTGCTGTGGCGTTACTATGCACGTATCATCGTTACAGACGATTATCTCATTGCGACAGGTAACAGGGTGGTGGCTATTCCAAAAGCGCAAATCACCTCTATTGCCGTAGTCCCTGCAAAGGAGCGCAGGTGGCGCCGTACACTGGGGACGATGTTCCGATTCTGGAAACCGGTGGTGAAGGTAGACTTGAAAAACGGTGAACATTATTATCTGCGAAGTGCTAATGCAGAGCATTTGAGAGAGGATCTGCAGAAGTGGCTGGATGCTTAAAATGTTAGTCAGGTAACATTGACGGTTTGCCCAAAAGTGCTATACTTATTGCACAACATATCTTAAAGGATGAAATATGGCAGAGACAGCATTGAAAAAAGTAGTGATCATCGGTTCGGGTTTTGGCGGAATGCGGGCATTGTACCGTTTGAGTGAATACCATTACCGTTTTGAAGTGACAGTGGTGGATAGACATGACTACTCCCTGGAACGTCCGGCACTGCCTGAAGTGGCACTGGAGGATAAACCGGTTGAAGCGGTACACATTGAGACACCGCCTCAGTTTCGCAGACACAATGCTGCATTTGAACAGGGGGAAGTGGTACGCATTGATGCTGATGCACAGAAAGTAGTGCTTGATTCGGGCACAGAACTCTCTTATGACTATCTTATTATCGCAAGCGGCGCAGTCAAGGATTATGATGCGATCAAAGGATACCGTGAATACGGGTACTCTGTCTGTGATGACAAAGAAGCGGTACGCCTGCATGAACATCTGAAAACCTTTGAAAGCGGCAAGATCGTTACCGGTGCTGCCAAAAGTGAGTTCGGTACACAGGTGGATGCTCCACCGTTGAAAGCGCCGTGTGAAGGTCCTATTGGGGAAGTGATGTTCATGCTCGACCACAGACTGCGAAAATCGGGTAAACGAGAGGTGAGCAGCATTGATGTATTTTCTCCGTCGGAGATCTTTTTTGAGGATGTAGGTGATAAAGCACGTGCACCGGTTGCCAAACTGATGGAAAAGAAAAACATTGCACTGCATACGGCAAAAGAGCTTGTTGAAATCACTGAAGATGCCGTAATTTTTGCTGACGGGTCAAGCCTGCCGTGTGATCTTGCAATCATTATTCCTCCCTATAAAGCACCTGCATTCATTGCGCAGAGCGGTTTGGGAGATGACAAAGGGTGGGTGCCTACAGACAAGACGATGAAGCATGTGTCATTTGACAATATCTATGCCGTGGGTGATGTCAATGCACTGGCGCAGCCGAAACTGGGTCATGTGGCCATTAACCAGGCCGATGTTGCCGTCTCTGCCATCTTGAAAGCGGAGGACATTGCTGAAGAAGTGGTAGCCTTCAACCCTGAAGTCTTCTGTATCATGAACATGGGCGGACACGATGCGGTGCTCATCTACTCCAATGCACTCTACAATGGAGCGTACGATATGGCATGGCACTCACCGATGGCAAAACTGATGAAAGTGAGCTTCGATGAGGAGTACCATTATACGCATGGACATATGCCGCCTGACGTAACAGTCGAAGCGCTTGAAGAGATTTTACACCGTTTTGCAAAGTAAGATTAACCTGTGATATAATAACCCATAAGGACAACATATAAAAGGAGTCTGTTATGGATGCAATCAAAGGGCTGCTTTTTGACATTGGCGGTGTACTCTATGTGGGTGATACGCCCATAGAGAGCGCACCTCAGACGATTGATGCACTTAAAGAGCGTTACCCAATGCGCTTTTTGACCAATACCACACGAACCATTCCCGAAACTATTTACAAAAATCTCAGACAGATGGGCTTTGCCATAGCGCCTGAAAGCCTCTTTACCGCCCTTGATGCGACAAAGTCGTATGTAAAGGAGCGAGAGGGCACTGTCTATACGGTGCTGACGAATGAGGCGGAACGGTACTTTGACGAACTGTGTTCAGATAGTCCCGATTTTGTAGTGGTAGGCGATGCGCATACCAACTTTACCTATGCGCGTTTGAACACTGCATTCCGCGTGCTGCAAAACGGCGCGAAGCTTGTCGCTGCAGCGAAGAACCGCTACTTCAAAGATGACGACGGTGCACTTTCGATGGATGCGGGCGGTTTCATCGCCGCGCTGGAGTTCGCTGCGGGAGTAGAGGCGACACTTATTGGCAAGCCAAGCAGAGATTTCTTTACACTTGCCGCCTCTTCGATGGGGCTCAAGCCAGATGAAGTACTAATGGTGGGCGATGATATCGAATCGGACATCAAAGGCGCGCAGGATGCGGGGATGAAAGCGGTGCTTGTAAAAACCGGCAAGTACCGCGAGGGCGATCTCGAAAGGGGTATAACCCCCGACGGAGTACTTGAAAGTGTCGCGCAGCTTCCTGAATGGCTGGAGGCTTCTGTGTAGTTTCAGTGCAAAGTCCCAGTATGTATTTTGGCTATAATTATGGGAAAACAGAAAACAAGGAGTTGTGATGAAACGTATTTTGACCTCTTTGGTACTCTCCGGTGTAATGGTTATGGCAGGCAACTTCACCCTGACAAGCAGTGACATCAAAGGACAGCTGACCAAAGCGCAAGAGTTCAAGGGTTTTGGATGTGACGGAGAGAACGTATCACCGGAACTAAGCTGGAAAGATGCCCCAAAAGGGACGAAGAGTTTTGCCGTGACGGTGTACGACCCCGATGCACCGACAGGCAGTGGATGGTGGCACTGGGTGGTGGTCAATATTCCCGCGAACGTAACGAAACTTGCGCGCGGTGCATCTGAAAAAGCGATGCCAAAGGGTACGGTAGAAGTGACCAATGACTACGGCATTGAAGGTTTTGGCGGTGCCTGTCCGCCAAAAGGTGATAAGCCGCACCGCTACGTTTTTACCGTCTATGCGCTCGATGTACCGAAACTTGACATAACACCCAAAACGAAAGCGCCCGTAGCGGGGTTTATGATAAACGCGCATACCATCGGCAAAGCTTCCATCATCTCCTACTACGGACGATAGACCATCATGCAACTGCCACCGCTGCTTGAAGAGGCTGCCAAAGCGATAGATGCTACAGGCGGCAGAGCCGTATTGGTCGGTGGTGCTGTACGTGATATGGTGATGGGTAGTGAGCCCAAGGACTTTGACATTGAAGTCTACGGCCTGCAGGAGGTTTCGCAGCTTGAGACGCTGCTCTCGCGCTTTGGCAAAGTATCTGCGGTAGGGAAAAGTTTCGGGGTTTTGAAACTGCACACTGAAGGAGAGCTGTACGACTTCGCTTTTCCGCGTACCGAAAAGAAAACAGCAAAGGGGCATCAGGGCTTTGAGGTCGTTCCCGACGGCGGACTGGACTTCGCTACTGCGGCAAAGCGGCGCGACTTTACCGTCAATGCCATAGGCTACGATCTGCTGAGACAAGAGATTCTCGACCCCTACGGCGGTTTGAATGACATTCAATTTGGCACCTTGCGTCATATCGATGATGCTACCTTTGTAGAAGATCCCCTGCGCGTCTACCGTGCCGTGCAGTTTGCCGCACGCTTTGGTTTCGAAGTGGCGGAAGAGACGGCTGTGTTGTGTCAAAAGATGGTCGCAGAAGGGATGCTTGAGGAGCTGCCCAAAGAGCGGGTGTATGAAGAGTGGAAGAAGCTGCTGCTCAAGGCCCCCAACCCCTCTGTCGGTTTCGAACTGATGCGAAAGTGGGACATTACGGCACGCTACTTTCCCGAACTGCACGCCCTCGCAGGGGTGCCTCAGGATCCCAAATGGCACCCCGAAGGGGATGTGTGGGTACATACCATGATGAGCGTCGATGCGATGGCGGGAGAATTAAAAAGGAAAAGGGAAAAAGGAAAAGAGGAGGATGAGAAGCAGCAGTTGAAACTGCTCTTTGCCGAACTTTGTCACGACTTTGGCAAACCCCTCACCACCACCATAGAGTATGAAGATGGCACCATACAAAATTGGTCCTCAACAATAAAAAGTGTTTCGCCAGAAACACATACCACAATTCCTCATTCCTCATTCCTCATTCCTCATTCGAATGCTCGCATTCGATCGCTTAGCCACGAAAAAGCCGGTATCGAGCCGACCCGCACTTTCCTCTACCATCTGACCAACGAACACGATTTTATTGAAAGCATTCTGCCGTTGGTAGAACACCACCTCAAGCCCTCACAGTTCTACAAACAGGGTGCCAAGGCTAGTGCCATCAGGCGGCTGGCGACCAGGGTGAACATCGAAGAGCTGGTACTGGTGGCAAAGGCTGACTTTCTGGGTCGTACCACGCCTGAAGCGAAGTGGGGAGAGTACCCTGCCGGCGAGTGGCTTCTTGAGCAGGCGCAGCAGCTTTCGGTACGGAACAGACCGCTGAAGCCTCTGGTACAGGGGCGTGACCTCATTGCACTGGGGATGAAGCCATCGCCAAAGTTCAAGAGCATACTCGATACGCTCTATGCCAAACAGATGGATGGTGACTTTGAGAGCAAGGAAGCGGCACTGGCGTATGCAAAAGAGCACTATCTCTGATGAGAGGTAGCGATACACACTTAAGGGATTTATCGGGCAAACGCTCCAGCTTAAGTTGTTCCAAAGCACATATCCTATAATCATAAATAATAATACCTTTAAAAGGAGCACGGATGCAGGAGATCATTGCACATATTGAAAAGTCCGTACACGACCTGGATGTATTTGAGACAGAAGCGTTTTTACAGCTGCTCGATGTCGATTCGCATCTCCACTGGAAGGCACACTTTCCCGTAGCCGTTGTACATCACAAAAGCAGGGTTGATGATGCGACGGCTTCCGTGTTGGAGAGAGATGACGTGCTTGATGATGAGGGGTTTACCCGAAGTGAATATGCTTTCGAAACACTGCAGGAGCTTGTAAAGGAGGCACCCAGAGCGTTCAAGCAGGTGGGTACGCTCTGTATTGGCAAGGAGAGCGACAGCTACAAGTATACGCCGAAACGTCCGGCAGACAAGTGGAAGAAAGTGCTCGACAACGGCAGTTTCAAAGCGGTGGTAGAATCGGGTGAGTATGGGGGTGAGAGGCTTTGTGACATAGAGGCAAAATTGCGCGATCTGATGCGAAGCAGCAAGGAGGTACCCTCACTCAAGCCTATCGGTTTTGTCTGGGTGGCGGCACTGCCAAAAGAAGAGTCGATAGGCGAGCTGCTGACGCACTACTTTGGCAACTGTTTTCTGGATGTCGACTGCGGCGACCAGCATATCTACATAGGGTGGAGCGAGACGCTGGGCGGTATCGATATGCGCCACTTCGTCTGTCCACCGGCAAAGGAGAAGTGATGGAAGAACCCAAAAATGTACTTGGCGAACCGCTTGAGCCCTGTTCGCTAAAACCGCTGACGGGCTTCTACCGTGACGGTACCTGCTACTCAGGGCCGGACAATCCCGGTGTGCATGCTGTGTGCATCTACGCGACAAAAGAGTTTCTGGAGTACTCAAAGCGGGTCGGTAACGACCTCTCCACACCGCGACCGGAGTTCAACTTCGCCGGTGTGAAGCCGGGACAGAGCTGGTGTCTGAGCGGCCCGCGTTTCGTGCAGGCGCATAAAGACGGCATGGCGCCGCACATCTTCATTCACGCAACACATGAAAGGATGCTCGAACTTATCGACCTTGACACCCTCAAAGGGTATGCGATAGACCTTTGACTCACCCCATGGGGTAGAGGATGGCTTCGTGTACCCTGTCGCAGGCGCGCAGTACATCGTCACTCAGTTTCAGATTCATTGCTGCAAGCGAAGCGTCAAGCTGGTCGGCGTGTGTTGCCCCGATGATCGTGGAGGCGACGAAGTCGAACTGCTTGGACCACGCTGTGGCAAGCGTCACTGGATGCAGTCCGGCATCTGCGGCGATTTTGAGATACTGCTGTGTCGAAGCAAGTGTCTTGTCGTTCATAAAGCGCTTTGCCATAGCGCGCTGGCGCTGGTTGGGTGACTTGAGGTAGGCGGCGAAGCGTCCGTTGGCCTCTTTGGGGTGGAGTGCCTGGTTGTATTTTCCGCTGAGCACACCGCCGGCAAGGGGCGAGTAGGGCAGCAGCGAGATCTGCTCCTTTTTGCACAAGGTGGCGAGTTCATCGAGAAAACGCCGGTTGAGCAGGGAGAAGTTGTTTTGTATCGATTCGAAACGGGCGAACTTTTCATACTTTGAGACCGTCAGTGCCTTGGCCGTACCGTAGGCGGTGTCGTTGGAGGTACCGATGTATCGTACCTTCCCCGCACGTACAAGCCGGTCGAAGGCTTCGAGCGACTCCTCTATGGGCACGACGGTATCGGGCCAGTGCATCTGGTAGAGGTCGATGTAGTCGGTCTGTAGACGTTTGAGGCTTCCCTCGACAGCTTTTTCGATGTGGAAACGGTCAATAGCAGTCAGCCCGTGACGAATGGGCGGTACGAACCAGCCGCTTGCCGCACCCGCCACTTTGGTGGCAAGAATGACACTCTCACGCGGTTTGGTCTGCAGCCATTCACCTACCCATCTTTCGGTAAGGCCTGCCAGTTTCGCATCGGGCGGGACGGGATAGAGCTCAGCCGTGTCGTAAAAGTTTACACCGTGCTCATAAGCCTTGTCCATAATGCGGAACGCCTCCTGCTTGTCGCATTGCGTACCAAAGGTCATCGTCCCCATGCAGATGGGTGAAACGCGCAATCCCGTGCGTCCTATGTAGCGATACTCCATGTTACATCCTTATGTGTTTGAAATATTATAGCAGAGAAAGTTCGTTATAATCTTCACAAACGATTCAAGGATTCCCCCGTGAAAACACTTCTTCTTTTGATATTCGTTCCGCTTTGGCTGAGTGCCCAGAGCTTTTTCGTGCCGGTAATGCTCAATATTGACGAGGACAGCTTCCCCAAAGCCCTTGGCAAAACACACTTTACTCCTATTCTCTACAGTGTCGACCCTATAAGTGATGCAGTCTTGGCACAGTTTACAGGATATGCGGCAAGGGATGAATTTTTGTATTATCTAAAGAAAGGTGAGTAGAAAGTATGAAAAGAGCTGCTGTTTTTCTCTACGCTGTTTTTTCCTATCTCTTTGCGATGTCAGGGCAGATAGCATTCATTCTCTACATTTCACCCTGGGACTTGATGCCGTGGTATATCGACAGGGTAACAGCTGATGTGAGTTTTGGTTCGATTACAGTCGACCTGCTGCTCCTTGCTCTCTTTGGGCTGCAGCACACACTGATGGCGCGCAAAAGTATCAAACGCAAACTCTTTGGTACGCTACCTGAGAGTATCGAGCGCTCAACCTATGTCTGGCTTTCCGGTGGACTGCTTTGGCTCATCATCCTATTCTTTCAGCCCTTTGAGGGCTATCTGTGGGATTTGAGAGGAACAGTATGGGGCAGTGTGTTGAGTACGCTTTTTGTTGCTGCCTGGCTCTTTTCGACTGTGGCAACCTTCGTTATCAACCACTTTGAACTCTTTGGGCTGCAACAGGGATGGCAGTATCTACGCGGAGTATCTTCCAAAGAGATTCCATTTGAAGTGAGGCTTTTCTACAAAATAATCCGTCATCCCATTCAACTGGGTGTCCTGATAGGACTCTGGGCGACTCCGGCAATGGGGTACGGACATCTGCTTTTGAGTGCGGGATTGAGTATTTACATTCTTATAGGGCTATACTATGAAGAGCGTGATCTAGAACGCCACTTCGGGGATGCGTACCGAGATTACAAAAAGCGGGTGGCAAAGCTTATCCCTTTTCTTTATTAGAGTCTTTATAAATATATCTATGGTTTATTGTGTCGATAGGAGGATGAGAAGTAGAAAAGTACTGCGGCGATAAGCAGCGCAACAGAAGTGATGATCATAAAGAGTCCCTGTATACCGTAGCAACTTACGATAGGCTCAAAAAGTAGGGGTGAAGAGAATTGACCAAGAAAGAGGCTGGAGGTGAGGATGCCTGAGGCTTTGCCGCGTTTGTGCGGCGGGACTTTGGAGAGGAACCATGCATTGGTGTTGACCAGCAGCAGTCCAAATGCCATACCGATGGGTACCGTAGCGAAGAAAAGTGCAGCAATAGATTTCGCATGGGCAATAAAGAAGAGCCCTATGCTAAACAGTAAAAAGGTAAAGGCGTAGATGTGCAGATAGCTGAAGCGCTTTTTCAAGCGTGCATACTGCATGGAGGTGAGTGCATTGAAAAGCATGGCTGTAGCGATGACGAAACCTATACTGCTTGGTTCCCCGCCGAGGGTATCGACGATGAGGTAGGGAAGCTGGGTTGGCAGCATATAAAAAAGCACCATCACAAAAAATGCGGTGATATAAACCGGTAGCAGACTGCTTTCAAGCTCGGCATCTGCGATATGGGCATGCTTTTGGGGCTCGTAGAGTGCTTTTAGCAAGAAAGGCACATAGAGCAGCGGAAGCAGATAGATCGCAAAGGGATAGGACCAGTGCATCTGGGCAAGTACGCCGCCGGTGGTGATGAAGAGGATGCCGCCCAGCGCCACCGCCATTCCCTGCCTTGACATAAATGTGTGACGTGTCTGCTCATCAAAATAGTCTCCAATAAGCGCAGTAGAGCTCGTCATGATAAGCGCCACACCTAAGCCCAGCACCGCACGCCCGGCAAGGATGATGTAAAAATCATGCAGATAAAACCCGGAACTGCCGCCAAGTACAAAGAGGGCGATGCCTGTATAGAGCGGTTTCAGCCGTCCCCACTGATCGACAATATGCCCGGCAAACGGTGAAAAGAGCGCAATCACAACGGAAGGAATGGTGAGCATCATCTTGGAAAGAAAAGCGATATGGGGGATATCTGCAAAGGTATGAGAGATCAGCGGCAGTGAGGAGACTACTGTGATGCCGGACATGACACCAAGTGTCGCCACCAGCAAAAGCGCGATCTGGATAAGGTGGGGGTTTTGTTTTGTCATGAGCTTTTTTGCTTGTATGATAGCACATTTGGCTGATATGGTACAATAGGCAATGCAAAACTATCTACGATACACAGAGATCATTGACTACGATCATCCCTTGGTAGCGGCAGAAGCGAAGCGTTTGGCTGAGGGGCTGCATGACGATGTAGCCATCGCCAAACGCTGTTTTGAGTTCGTCCGGGATGAGATACTCCACAGTGGGGATGCCAAAGATGAGATCACCACCTGCAAAGCCTCCGAAGTCTTGGAACACCGCACAGGCTGGTGCTATGCCAAGAGCCACTTGCTTGCCGCACTGCTGCGTGCCAACGGCATCCCGACAGGGTTTTCCTATCAGCGTCTAAGCTGCTCTGAGTACAAGCCGGGGATTTACTGTCTGCATGGACTCAATTGGGTCTATCTCAAAGACTACGGCTGGTACAGAGTGGATGCACGTGGTAATAATGAGGGTGTTGATGCGCAGTTTGACCCGCCGTATGAGAAGCTCGCTTTTGAAGTCGGCGAAGATGAATTTGATTTGAGTGGGAATTACGCCGAACCTTTGGCTGAAGTGGTAGAAGCACTGCAAACTTACAAAAGCTATGAGGAGATGGTCTGCCATTTTCCGGATATTGATGAGGCATAAAGTTTTTATAGAAAAATAGATT
>WGDG01000284.1 GCA_015493425.1 Sulfurovum sp. | reverse complement strand
AGTTTTATTTGTGCATTATTTCCAATTTGTAAACCATGTGCCAAAACGGATGAAGGGCCGATCCATACATCATTCCCTATTGTATTATATCCAGCTAACTGTACACTTCCTGCAATCAACGTTCTCTTACCTATGACGCATCCATGCCCAACCTTTACACCTACACTAACTTTAGTTTGTTCCCCAATTTCAGTAAATTCTGAAAAATATGATTTCTGAATAATTGCACCAGACAAAACTTCACAACCTTTAGATATATGTACACCACCGGCATCTTTTACATACATAAATTCACCTTCAACCATAGTGTTATGCATACCTCTTGCTCCAATAACGACATTTGAAGCGATGTATGTTTCGTCTTCTATAATTGTATTACTCTTAATTACGGTAAAATCTTCAATGATTACATTCTTTCCAATATGTACATTGTCTTCTATTTTTACTGTGTCTGCAATGATAGCTGAATCGTCTATAAAACTTTTTACATGTAAAGCATTTAAACCATTTTTGATCAATATATTATGCAGTTCAAAAAAACATTTTTTAGGGTTGTCAGAAACTACAAGACCTTTGGAATGTAACACTTTAGGAGCAAGTTCTTTGGTCGTAATAATTGTAGAAATATGCTCATTATTATTGGCTTCTTTCAAAAATTCCAAATTTAAAACAAAACAGGCACTATTTGGCAAAGTACTGTTTGAATAGTAGGTATACTCTACTATGGCATCTCTCTCACAAGGAAAAAAGTTACTTATTTTTGTCATTTTCTATTACTTTATCAATAAATTTTTGATAGTCTCGAATATAATCAGTTTCATCATAATGCTCACTTGCAATAACCAATAAAACACAATCTTCACTAAAATCTTTCATCTCTCTCCAAATTAGTCCCTCAATTAAAAGTCCTTTATTCGGGTTATCAAGCAGTATCTCTTCTCTTTGTTTCCCATTATCAATAACAAATGTACAACTCCCTTTAACGGCAATTGCAATTTGCTTTAGATTGATGTGTGCATGATAACCCCTGATAACACCTTTTTTTGTATCAAAAATATAATACACCCTTTTAATTTCAAAAGGTGCATTATAGCCTTCTTCGATCGCTATAAGAGAACCTCTTTCATCTCCTAAAGTTTGAAAGTTTATTAATTCATAATTATACATTTTTGTATCCATACTTCTTCAAGTACCAATCAATAGTTTTCACAATACCTGTATCAAAGTTTTCATCAGCTCTCCAACCAAGTTCGTTCTCTAATTTTGTAGCATCTATTGCGTAGCGTCTGTCATGTCCGGCTCTGTCCTCTACGAAAGTTATAAGTTCTTTATAGCTTTTATTGTTTTCTCGTGGCACTTTTTCATCAAGGATTGAGGTGATTCTATCTACAATTTGTAAGTTTGTTCTCTCATTTCTGCCACCGATGTTGTAGACATTTCCCTCTTTACCCGTATGATAAACTAAATCTATCCCTTTACAGTGGTCTAGTACATAGAGCCAGTCACGGATGTTTTTCCCATCTCCGTAGATAGGGATGCTCTCACCTGCCAAACATTTACGGATAATGGTGGGAATAAGCTTTTCATCATGCTGTTTTGGCCCATAGTTGTTTGAACAGTTTGTTATGACAGTGTTAAGTCCATAGGTCTCTTGATAGCTTCTGACTATCATATCGGAGCTTGCTTTGGAAGCTGAGTAAGGCGAGTTAGGAGCGTATGGTGTCTCTTCGGTAAAAAGATCTGTAGGATCATCTGAGAGTGTTCCGTAGACTTCATCAGTTGAGATGTGGTGAAACCTTGGTAATGTTGGATGTTGGGTGTTGGATGTTGAATTTGTTTGTGAATATTTTTCTTTAAATTGGAATGGGGCTTCCATCCAGTGTTTATATGCTACATCTAAAAGTGTAAATGTCCCCTTGACATTGGTCTCGACAAATACGCTGGGATTTTTAATGGAGTTGTCCACATGGCTCTCTGCTGCGAAGTGGATGACTCCCTGAATGTCGTATTCGTTAAAGATGAACTCTACAAGCTCACGGTTACAGATGTTGCCTTGGATGAACTTATATCTTGGATGATCCTCCACCTCTTTGAGGTTGTCAAGATTTCCTGCATAAGTGAGCAGGTCGAGATTGACAATGTTGTAATTTTCATACTTATCTAAAAAGTAGGGTACAAAGTTTGAACCGATGAAGCCCGCGCAACCTGTAACTAATATTGTTTTGTTCGTATCATTCATTATCTTCTTTCTCCTAAAGCTTTTAAACACTCATCAAGCGAATCTTTCCAGTAAGGGATGGTAAGTCCAAGTTCTTTTTTTATTTTTGCTTTATTAAGCAAGCTGTAGTGGGGTCTTTGTGCAGGAGTCGGGTATGCTTTTGTTTCAATAGGATTGACTTTACATTCAATGCCGGAGAGTTCAAAGATTGCTTTTGCAAAGTCATACCAGCTCGTTACCCCTTCGTTGCTGTAGTGATAGATTTCAACTGTATCATTCAACATTAAACATTCATCATTCAACATCCGAAGCAAAGCGTGGGCAAGGTCTTTTGCATAAGTCGGTGTTCCCACTTGATCAAATATCACTCCAAGCGTATCTCTTTCTTTACCAAGACGCAGCATTGTCTTTACAAAGTTGTTGCCAAAACTGCTGTATACCCATGATGTTCTAATGATAATGGAATTTGCAGGGTTGGCCTCCTGCATTGCTTTTTCACCGGCAAGTTTGGTGGCACCATAGACACTTTTGGGGTTTGCAGGGTCATTTTCAATATAAGGTCTGTAGTTCGTGCCGTCAAAGACATAGTCAGTGGAGATGTGGATTAGTGAGATATTGTGCTCTTTTGCAACCTCTGCGAGATATTTTACGGCAAGATGGTTGACTTTTTCGGCATTTTCTTGATCTTCTTCTGCTTTGTCGACAGCCGTATAAGCTGCACAGTTTACAATCACTTCAATGTCATTGGTTAAGCAAAAATCGTTAACAGCATTTTTATTTGTGATGTCCAATGTCGTTTTATCGGTGAAGTGAAATGTTGAATGTTGAATGTTGCACCTAAAGGCATTTCCGTTGGGCAATGTTGAATGATTAACAAGTTCACGAAGTTCACTTCCTAATTGCCCATTTGAACCTGTTACCAGGATGTTAAGCATAGTAGTTTACTCCATAGGCAAACAGATCATTGGTCTCATGCAGTTTGGGCTGTACTCTGTCTTTTTGTGAGAGCTTTAGTTCTCTATTCGGGAGTTGCCAGTCAATGTTCAGCTCCGGATCATCGAAAGCGATACCTCTGTCATTTTCCGGTGAATAGTAGTTGTCAACTTTGTAGGCGAAGATAGTGTCCTCTTCAAGGACGACAAAGCCGTGTGCAAATCCTCTTGGAACGAGAAGCTGTCTTTTGTTTTCGGCACTGAGTTCAACTGCAACATGTTTGCCAAAGGTAGGAGAGCCTATTCGGATGTCTACTGCGACATCGAGGACACTTCCATGAATAACGCGTACCAGTTTTGTCTGTGCTGCGGGATGAAGCTGATAGTGCAGTCCTCGAAGTACCCCTTTGGCACTTTTTGATTCGTTGTCCTGACAAAAGTTTATTTGGTAGCCTAAAAACGCTTCAAGCTTATCTGCGCGAAATGTTTCTACAAAATAACCCCGTTCGTCACCGTGGACTTTTGGATCTACAATTACGACATCAGGGATTTCAGTTCTTGTAAACTTCATCGCTTTACTATCCCTTCTTCGGCTCTTCGAAGCATATACTGTCCGTATTGGTTCTTTTTGAGGGGTTGTGCCAGTGCGATGAGCTGTTCTTTGGTGATGTACCCCATCTCAAAAGCGATCTCTTCGATGCAGGCAACTTTCAGCCCCTGGCGGTTTTCAATGGTCTGGATAAAGTTGGAAGCTTCCAGAAAGCTCTCATGGGTACCGGTATCGAGCCAGGCATATCCTCTTCCCATCAGTTCAACTTTCAGTGCGTTCTTTTCAAGGTATGCCTGATTGACAGAAGTGATCTCAAGTTCTCCGCGTTCTGAAGGTTTTACCTTTTTGGCAATTTCAATAACATCGTTTGGGTAAAAGTAGAGACCGACTACCGCGTAGTTGCTTTGTGGATTTGTTGGTTTTTCTTCGATGCTGGTGACATTGCCGTTTTCATCGAAGGCTGCCACTCCGTAACGTTCTGGATCTTTGACGTAATAGCCGAATACAGTGGCTTTTTTCTTCTCTGTAGCGTTTGTTACAGCAGATGCGAGCATATTGGTCAGACCATGCCCGTAGAAGATATTGTCCCCAAGAACCAGACAGACATCATCATCTCCGATGAATTGCTCGCCCAATATGAATGCCTGTGCAAGACCGTCTGGAGAGGGCTGTACCTTATAGAAGAATTGCATACCAATATCTGAACCGTCACCAAGCAGTGCTTCAAAACGGGGAAGGTCATCAGGGGTGGAGATAATAAGTACTTCTGTAATACCTGCAAGCATCAGTACCGAGAGCGGATAGTAGATCATAGGTTTGTCATAAATGGGTGCGAGCTGTTTGCTGATGCCTTTGGTAATGGGGTAGAGGCGTGTACCGCTGCCGCCTGCGAGGATGATGCCTTTCATCTCTTAATCCTTTGATTTGTTGTAAAAATAGTTTGTAGCTTTAACAAAACCGTCAACAGACCCACAGTCAAACCGTGTACCTTTGAACTTATAAGCGATGACCTTACCGTTTTTTGCCTGTTTGAGCAGGGCATCGGTAATTTGTATCTCTCCGCCTTTACCCGGCTTGGTATTAAGCAGGATGTCAAAGATATCCGGTGTAAGAATGTAGCGGCCGATGATGGCCATGTTGGTAGGCGCTTCTTTGGGGTTGGGCTTCTCTACCATATCTGTGACACGGTAGGTATCGTTGGTGTTGTCGACAAGGTTCCCGGCAATGATTCCGTATTTATGGGTTTGATCCATAGGAACTTCTTCGATGGCAACAATGGAACATTGGTATTTTTCGAATACTTTTACCATCTGCTTGAGTACCGGGTCACTGCCGTCATTGTCGCAGAGGTCGTCGGCAAGAACAACAGCGAAAGGTTCGCTGCCAATAAGTGTTTCACCTGTGAGAATAGCATGTCCCAGCCCTTTCATCTCCAGTTGTCTGGTGTAGGAGAAAGTACACTTCGTGATGACAGAGCGGATCTCTTCAAGCAGGGGTTCTTTGGACGTACCCTTAATCTGGTGCTCCAGTTCATAGCTGACATCAAAATGGTCTTCAATAGCGCGTTTGCCACGTCCGGTGACGATGGCCATGGTGGTGATGCCCGCTTCCAATGCCTCTTCTACACCGTACTGGATGAGCGGTTTTGTCAAGACCGGCAGCATCTCTTTTGGCGTGGCTTTGGTGGCAGGAAGAAAGCGGGTGCCGTATCCGGCTGCGGGGAATAAACACTTCTTGATCATATACGTTCCTTTTTAGAGATTAGATGACCAGATTGAAGATTGAATAGATACATTAGCTGAAATGCCTCCCCCGGCTGTAAAATTATTGGATATATTATAGCGAAAAGATTATTAGTGTAGAGGGGAAGGTAAGGATTTCATTATTTAATATTCTCTATATATTGTAGGGTCGTATTGATAATCTTTATAAGTTGTTCTGTATATTCAAGTACCTCTTCAAACACTTCTACCAATTCATCTTCAATATATTCATGTACGATAGTGTTGCGAACATCTTTCATTATTCTTAAGGTTTCAATATTTTCAAACAAACCTCTTTTATGGGCATTGTTAACGACATCCACAAGCGTACCCTGGTTTTCAAACTCATATTCATCGAGTGTTCTAAACATTTTTCTAATTAAAAAATCTATGCCTCTTGAATATCGACTGCACAACGTTTCAAACTTGCCAAATTCATCTATACTGTATTTGTCTTTCACTCCGATTTTGGTACATTCATTATATGAAATATCTATCCAAAACAATTGCTTTTCAAGGAGTTGTTTATCCAAACTAAGTTTTTCTCTCATCACAGTAAAACTGCCTTTTTTAAAATATGTTTTACGAAGGGTGTTTTGAGTTCTCCATTGTCAAGTACAATATCCAGCTTCTGCTCACCAAAATACTTAAAAAACTCAACCCTTAACACCCTTAAATCTTTTTTGCTGAGTGTGTCGTCTATAATAAGCAAATCAATATCCCCACCCTTTTTTGTGTCATCTACACGGCTTCCGAAAAGATACAGTTTTGCTCTGTTTGAAAGAGAATAAAGCTTGTTTTTGAGTACACGGATCTCATCATTGGAAAGTCTCATCTGCTCTCTCCTGAAACATTCAAATTTCTTAATCTGTATTTTATCATAAAATAACGGGGGGATGAAAAATGAACTTGTACTGAGGGCTAAGGGAAAGCTGTAGTTTAACTTGCCTGCACGCACGCTTTGAGTTTTGTATAGATATCGATGATGATCTTTTTTTGTGTCAGAAGGGCATTAATGGCTTGTGTCATCTCTTCTGCTTCATCATCGTACTGATGGGCTATTTCGTTGCGCAGTTTGCGTAAGTATGTCCACTCTTTTGCAGAGTTTATGCACCCATACTTTTCAAGTTTGTTCAGGATGTCTCTAAAAGGAAGAGATTCATTCGTTCCTTCATAACGTTGCAGTACCAGCCTGAAGAGTTTGTCACCCATGGTATCCTGAAGTTTTGAAAAACGGAAAATATACTGATCGATGTCCTGAACCTGGTCTTTTGTCAGGTTTTTGTATCTTTCTACTGTCAGAGGAATGATGTCTCGCATGTCCTCATAGGCTTCATTGATGCGTTGAATATGTTTTTCGCATTCGTTGAAGTACTTGGTAAATTTGATCTGATCGATATCCAAGGGGATTCCTTTCTCCATAGCCTCTTTTTCGATAACTCTGTCAGCATTTTTGTTGAAAACGACATCGATTTTCTGCTCTCCCAGAACATCTTCCAAAAGTTGCAAATAACGAAGCTTCTTTCCCAAAAGATCGGTGTGGTCACTTGTCTGAATGTAGAGGTCTATGTCGCCGCCTTGTGCCGTGTCGTCCACTCTGCTTCCAAAAAGTATGACCCGGGAGTCACTTCCAAAAACGGTGTGTGCGCATTTTACAATGTGTTCTGCTTCATGTAGTGTTATGCGCATACTGACTCCCCTGTTTTATAGAGTTATTATAGCTGTTTGTAGATTAGAAAAGAGTTGAGTGTGCTTTCATCTGTTTTACACCGATTTATGCTACACTTTCGCGAAAAAAAGCAGTTTTGTAGAAACGGAATACATGAAAGAACACATCAAAAATCTTGACCGGGGCATTGTGCTGATGCTGCTGGCTTCTCTTACCTTCGCTATGATGGGTGGGTTTGCCAAACTGCTGACACAACAGCTTCCTGCACTTGAAGTAACCTTTTTCCGTAATATTTTCGGGGTGGTCATTATTGCCCTGGCCATCTGGAAAGTACCGCTCAAACAGCAGGGCGGCAAGCCGTTACTGCTTTTCTTCCGGGGTGCCATGGGCTTTCTTGCCCTGCTTGCCTACTTTTACATTATGGGGAAGATACCGCTGGGTGAGGCGATTACCTACAACAAAACATCGCCGCTTTTTGTGGCATTTTTTGCCTGGATATTTTTGCGGGAAAAACTGCACTGGAGCGCCATTATTGCGCTCATACTCGGATTTACCGGCATCATACTCATCGCACAGCCTGAAAACGGCGGATTTGACAAGTATGACATTCTGGGGATCTTCTCCGGTATCGGTGCGGCACTTGCCTATACCTCCATACGGGAGCTTCGCCGTTATTACGATACCCGTGCCATTGTGATGAGCTTTATGCTGGTCGGCACACTGGGGCCGCTGCTTTTTATGGCCATAGGAAGTGTTGCAAGTGTGGGCAGCGAGTGGGACTGGATCATCGCGCCGTTTGAGATGCCAAAAGGTATTCAGTGGTTCTACATTGTTGCGGTAGGTACGAGTGCAACGGTGTCACAACTGCTGATGACCAAAGCGTATGAACTGACCAAAGCGGGGATTGTAGGTACCATCAGCTACACCAATATTGTCTTCGGAATGTTCATCGGCATAGCACTTGGCGATCCCATACCCGATTTTTGGACGGTTTTGGGTATAATATTGGTCATTACATCAGGGCTGATCGTTGCGCTGATCAAAGAAAAACCGTAAGGATAAAGTATGATACTGATTGCCGGACCCTGTGTGCTGGAGAGTCGTGATAATGTCATGCGTATTGCCGAGTCACTGGGCAAATACCATGAAGACTGTACCAAAGAATTTTATTTTAAAGCAAGTTTTGACAAAGCCAACCGTACCAGCCTTGGCAGTTTTAGAGGGCCTGGACTTGAAGAAGGGCTGAAGATGCTGTCTGAAGTCAAGGAGCAGTTTGGCTATAAGATATTGACCGATGTACACGACTATACCCAGCCTGCTGCTGTGGCTGAAGTGGCAGATGTGCTGCAGATTCCCGCTTTTCTATGCCGACAGACAGACCTCTTGGTCGCTGCGGCAAAGACAGATGCCGTTGTCAACATTAAAAAAGGGCAGTTTCTCGCTCCTGCTGCCATGGAACACTCTGTTGCAAAAGTGCTGAAAACACGCGGCTTTGATGGTGAAGTCAGTTATGAAAATGCACAAAAATATGGAGTATGGCTGACAGAACGCGGTACAACCTTCGGCTATGGCAATCTCGTAGTCGATATGAGGGGACTCGTGACGATGCGCCAGTTCGCCCCTGTGGTATTCGATGCGACCCATTCAGTACAAATGCCTGCAAGCGGCGGTGCAAGCAGCGGCGGTGACAGCAGTTTTGTACCCTACCTCTCACGTGCGGCAGCAGCGGTAGGTGTGGACGGGTTCTTCTTTGAAACCCATTTTGACCCGAGTATCGCTTTGAGTGACGGGCCGAATATGATACAATTGCAAAAACTTGATACACTCATTGAACAAATCGATGCAATTCGCTCTATTGTTGAGTAATAAAATTATGTAGGGTGTTGTGTCCTCACAACACCAATGAATAAAGGATAAACATGAAAATTGTAGAAGGAAACCTTTCGGTTGACAAAAGTAAAAAAGTGGCGATTATTAATGCACGCTTCAACCATTTCATTACAGACAGACTGGTAGAAGGTGCGAAGGATGCCTACGCAAGACACGGGGGAAACCCTGACGATCTGGATCTCATTCTGGTTCCCGGAGCGTTCGAGATCCCGTTTGCACTGGATAAAGCACTGGCTTCTGGCAAGTACGATGCAGTGTGCTGTCTGGGGGCGGTTATCCGCGGTGCGACACCGCACTTTGACTATGTCTCTGCGGAGGCAACCAAAGGGGTGGCCAATGTCACACTCAAACACGGCAAGCCTGCAACCTTTGGAGTGCTGACGGTTGACAGCATCGAACAGGCAATCGAGCGTGCCGGTACGAAAGCCGGCAACAAAGGTGCCGAAGCGATGGTGAGCCTTATTGAACTGATCAATCTGTACGGAGAGTTGAACTAATGGCAACACGACATCAGGCACGTACTGCTGTGGTTGGGCTGCTTTATGCCTACGACCTTGGCAATGAAAATATCGCGAAATTCTCTGACGAGATCCTGGAAGAGGACAAAATCCGCAACAAGCAGCGTGAATTTTCCCATCAGCTCTTTAACGGTACTATTGAAAACCTTGATATGATCGACAAAGAGATAGAGAAGCATTTGACCGATTGGGACTATGACAGCATTGGAAAAGTAGAAAAGGCCATTTTACGCCTTGGTGCCTATGAAATACTCGTGGCAAAGACAGACCGTGCCATTATCATCAATGAAGCTGTTGAACTTGCCAAAGCGCTTGCAGATGACAAGTCGCCTAAGTTCATCAACGGCGTTTTGGATGCGATTGGGAAATAGCAGATAGAAAGTAGGGTGAAATAGATGACAATGAATATGACAAAACGTATGAGCATCGATGAGGCAGTCGAGCTCATTGAAAAGGCCGATTTAAAGACACTCGGTAAGATGGCGTTGGCAAAAAAACGTGAACTGCACCCTAAAAAAGTAACGACCTTCGTCGTAGACAGAAACATCAACTACACCAACATCTGCTGGGTCGACTGCAAATTCTGTGCCTTCTATACCCACGAGAAAAAAGAAGATGCCTACATCCTCTCATTTGATGAGATTGATCAGAAGATCGAAGAGCTGCTCGCCATCGGCGGTACGCAGATTCTTTTTCAGGGTGGGGTACACCCCAAGCTGGAGATAGAGTGGTATGAAGATCTTGTCGAACATATCCATCAGAAGTACCCTCAGGTTACCATTCACGGCTTCTCCGCGATTGAGATAGACTATATCGCACGCCGCTCCAACCTCTCCATCTCTGAAGTACTGGCACGGCTCAAGGCCAAGGGGCTCAGCTCTATCCCCGGTGCGGGTGCTGAGATACTCAGTGACCGTGTGCGTGACATCATCGCACCCAAGAAGCTGGACAAAGATACCTGGCTGGAGGTGCACCGTGAGGCACACAAGCTGGGCATCAAGTCCACGGCAACCATGATGTACGGGACGGTAGAAACGACACGCGAGATTGTGGAGCATTGGGACTATGTACGCCAGTTGCAGGATGAGACAGGCGGCTTTAGAGCATTTATTATGTGGAGTTACCAAAGTGATAATACACAGCTCAAACGTGAATTACCGACCATTACCAAAACTACTTCCAACCAGTACCTGCGCTACCTTGCCGTAGCACGCCTCTTTTTGGATAATGTCCCTAACATTCAGAGTTCATGGGTTACTCAGGGAAGTTATATTGGACAGATGGCTCTGCTTTTTGGTGCGAATGACCTGGGATCAACCATGATGGAAGAAAATGTCGTTTCTGCCGCAGGAGCCAAAAACCAGATGAACCAGGAAGAGATGATCCGCCTCATTAAAGATGTCGGGGAGAATCCTGCCAAGCGGAATACGGCATATGAGATACTGGAAAGGTATTAACCTGTAGGGTGCGTAACCCATGCACCTTCTATTGTTTTGGTGCGTAGTTACGCACCCTATGGAGAGAAGATTGAAAAAAATAGTTATTGTATTATTTGTATTATTGCAAGGAACACTCATGGCAGAGACCATACAGAAATTGAACTATAAAGAGACTCAGGTACCGGTTATTTTTGAAGAGAGCAAAACGCTGCCCATTGTTTCCATGCAGCTTGTTTTTACCAATGCAGGGCACTTGAGCAACGCAAAAGACGGCCAGGCAGATATGGCTTCGAAACTTCTCAATGAAGGCACCAAAAAAGACGGTGCGGTAGGCTTTGCCAAAAAACTGGATGACCGTGCAGTCGATCTGCATGCGCAGGTGGGCAGGGAGAGTTTTGTCATTGAACTCTCTTCGCTTAAAAGCGAGTTTGACTACGGTGTTGACCGTCTGACGGAACTGCTCAAAGACCCTAACTACACTGAGGAAGCACTTTCCCAGATCAAACGGCAGAAGATCGGCTGGCTGACACAGAAAAAGAGTGATTTCGATTACATTGCTGCGACGAATCTT
>WGDG01000283.1 GCA_015493425.1 Sulfurovum sp. | reverse complement strand
TTCTTCGCGTCTTCTCTGTTCGCTTTGAGTCCAAGCTTTCTACCGTCAACAGCAGCAAGTGTAGCACCTGCATTATCGTCAATTGCCTGAGCATAGACGTGCTTGTTTGACTTGTAGATAGAGAGTCTAGGCAGTTCAGCAGTACCGAAGATCTTGCCTCTTACTCTTGCTTTTCTCTGAGCGCGAAGTTTGTTTTTTCTTTTCTGAATACTTTTTAACATCTATCGCCCCTTACTTACCGGCCGCTTTACCGGCTTTTCTGATGATAACTTCATCTGTATACTTCACACCTTTTCCTTTGTAAGGCTCAGGTGGTCTGTATGCTCTGATCTCAGCTGCTGCCTGTCCGACGGCCTGTTTGTCAGTACCTTTAATGGTAATGATATTCTTGTCGACAGTAATTTCAAGTCCCTCCGGAATTTCGAAGTTGATATCATGTGAAAACCCAAGCTGCAGGTTGAGTACTTTACCCTGTACTGCCGCTCTGTAACCGACACCATTGATCTCAAGTGACTTCTGGAACCCCTTGTCAAGACCAATAATGATGTTGTTGAAAAGCGCTCTGTAGGTTCCCCAGAAAGCAGCCGACTGCTTGTCGTCACCTTTTCTGATGAAAGTTACTTCGTTCCCATCGATGTTCACACCGACACGTCCGTGTGTCTCAAGTCTCTTTTCAAGATTGCCTTTTTTAGCCACGAGAGTCGTACCGTCGAGAGATACATCAATACCGTTTGCGACAGTTACTGGTCTTTTTCCTATTCTTGACATCTTGTCTCCTTACCAAATACTACAGATTACTTCGCCGCCGATACCGCGTTTGTACGCTTCGTCGTTGGCAAGTACGCCTTGGCTTGTAGAAACAACCAGTGTACCGTAACCGTTTTTAAATGTTCTGATCTCGTCTTTACCCTTGTGAACACGTCTACCAGGTTTGGAGATCTTTGTGATCTCATTGATCACGCTCTTTTCGTTTTCGTCATACTTCAGTACAACTTTAATTGTCTTTTTGTTACCGTCTTCTTTCACTTTGTAACTCTCGAGGTACCCTTTGTCAACAAAGATCTGTACAATCGCCTCGATCATATTAGAGTGAAGAAGTGTCGTAACATCCAGTTTTCTCTGCGCAGCGTTTCTGATACGAGTCAGTGAGTCTGCAATTATATCTGTCATCATCTTTTACTTCTCCTTACCAGCTTGCTTTACGCATTCCGGGAATAAGACCTTCATTGGCCATTTTTCTCAAACAAATACGGCAAATACCGAAGTCTCTGTAGACAGAGTGCGGTCTTCCGCAGATGTTACATCTGGTGTACGCCTGAACAGCGAACTTAGGTTTTCTCTTCTGCTTTGCAATCATCGATTTCTTAGCCATTAGTTTCTCCCTTTAGCGAAAGGCATACCAAGCTTCTCTAAAAGCGTGAATGCTTCTTTGTCATCTTCAGTGTTGGTGACAATCGTGATGTTCATACCATGTGTCTTGATAATACTGTCATAATCGACTTCCGGGAACATCAGCTGCTCCTGAAGACCGAAGTTATAGTTACCACGGCCGTCGAAGCCTTTTCTTGGGACCCCTCTGAAGTCTTTCACTCTCGGCAGTGCGATGGAGACGAGCTTGTCAAAGAAGTTATACATATTCTCTCCTCTGAGTGTCACTCTGATCCCTGACGGCGCACCCTCTCTTGCTTTAAATCCAGCAACGGATTTCTTGGCGTTGACGATAACCGCTTTCTGGCCTGCGATAAGAGAGATAGTATCTGCCATATTGGCGATGAGTTTAGAATCTCTTCCCTCTTCACCGGCACCGACAGAGATGACGATCTTTTCAAGCTTCGGTGTCTGCATCGGGTTTTTCACCCCGCACTCTTCGCGCAGTGCAGGTACGATGTCATTGTACTTTTGCTTCATTCTACTCATAGGATTAACCCTCTACTTTTTTTACATTTGAGATATGGATCGGCATCTCTTTATTGACAAATCCACCCTCTTTGTTCTGCTCGCTCGGCTTAACAGCTTTTTTAGCCATCTTACAGCCTGCAACGATCACTGCATCTTTCTTGGTAAGCACCTGAAGAACCTCTCCGGTCTTACCTTTGTCGTCACCAGCGATGATCTGTACCTGATCACCCTTTTTGATTTTGAATTTATTCGTCATTACCATACCTCCGGTGCGAGGGATACAATTTTCATGAATCCTGCATATCTTGTTTCACGACTGACAGGCCCGAAGATACGTGTACCGATCGGCTCCTTTTTGTCGTCGATGATTACCGCTGCATTGTCGTCGAATCTGATCAGTGAACCGTTTTCTCTCTGGATCTCTTTCTTTGTTCTTACGACAACCGCTTTGACAACCTTACCTTTTTTTACTTTACCGGTAGGAAGCGCTTTTTTTACAGAGGCAACAATTACATCGCCTACAGATGCGTATCTTCTTTTTGATCCGCCAAGAACCTTGATACACATAATCTCTTTCGCACCGGAGTTGTCCGCTACGTTCAGTCTTGTAAATCCCTGAATCATTACAGTTCTCCTCTCTTCACGATTTCAAGAAGTCTGAAGCTCTTGTTCTTGGAGAGTGGTCTGCACTCAATAGCAGTAATTGTATCTCCGACATTTGCGTCATTTTTCTCATCATGAACAAGATATTTCTTAAATCTTTTTACTGTCTTGTGATATCTTGGGTGAAGAACACGACGCTCAACCAGTACGGTTGCAGTCTTGTCTCCAGCCTTTTTGATCACAGTTCCTTGTATTTGTCTTTTTGGCATAGGTGACCCCTTACTTCGATCTTACAGCTGTCAACGCTGTTTGGATTCTAGCGATATCTTTCTTCGCTGTTCTCAACTCTGAAGTGTTTGTCAGCTGCATCGTTTTCAACTTTGCATTCAGTGTAAACAGTTCCAGTTTTTTCTCTTTGAGCATATCAAGCAGTTCTGCTTCGCTCTTGTCTTTCAAATCAATATATTTCATTACTGTCCTTTGAAGTGATGATTTTACACTTGAATGGCAGTTTATGGATCGCCAGTGTCAATGCCTCTCTTGCAAGAGACTCGTCAACGCCTGCCATTTCAAAGATGATACGTCCGGGCTTGATATTCATTACCCATCTGTCAACAGCACCTTTACCTTTACCCATTCTTGTTTCAAGAGGCTTGGCTGTAAGAGGCTTATCCGGGAATACACGGATCCATGTCTTACCGGTTCTGTTAATCTTTCTTGTCATCGTAATACGTGCTGCTTCAATCTGACGGGAATCAATACGTCCAGCTTCTACCGCTTTGATCGCGATATCACCGAATTCGATTTTATTCCCTCTGAAAGATTTACCGCGGTTACGACCTTTCTGCTGCTTTCTCCATTTGGTTCTTTTAGGCATTAACATGGTTATTCACCTCTCTTTCTGGAAGGTCTGCGACCACCCTTTTTCTCTTCTTTCGGCTCAGCCTGGATCCCTTTTGCAAGGACTTCACCTTTGAAGATCCAGACTTTGATTCCAATGATTCCATATGTAGTATGTGCTTCAGCAAAACCGTAATCGATTTTCGCTCTGAGTGTATGCAGAGGCACACGACCTTCAAGGTACCACTCGGTTCTTGCCATTTCAGCGCCGCCAAGTCTACCGGATACAGAGATTTTGATCCCTTTTGCACCAGACTTGAGCGCACCCTGAATTACTTTTTTCATTGCACGTCTGAAGGCAACACGACGCTCAAGCTGTGTTGCAACGTTCTCAGCTGCAAGTTGTGCAGATGCCTGAGGACGCTTTTCTTCTTTAATGTTGATTGCAACATCTTTCCCAAGCATTTTAGTCAGTGTAGACTTGAGTTTCTCAATATCTGCACCTTTCTTTCCGATGATGATACCGGGACGTGCTGTCACGATGTTGATTCTGAGTTTTTTAACAGTTCTTTCAATGATGATGTTGGAGACACCTGCATAAAAAAGTTCTTTCTTCAAAAATTTTCTAATTTTGTGATCTTCTGCAATAAAATCAGCTGCTCTTGTTTTAGCGGGGAACCATCTTGACTCCCAGTTTCTGTTGATTCCGAGTCTAAGACCTATCGGATTAACTTTCTGACCCATATTATGCGTCCTCCCCATCTTTTTTCGCTGGACCAACTTCAACAAGGATGTGTGCTGTTGGTTTAATGATTCTTGACGCAGTCCCTCTTGCTCTAGGTCTCCATCGTTTCATTACTGCCGCTTTGTCGACTCTGCATGAAGTGATTTCAACTTCTTCAGGCTCATAATCACCGTTTGCAACCGCTGAAGCGATTACCTTGGAAATGATACCCGCTGCTTTGTTCGGCATAAATTCCAGTGAAGCAAGTGCCAGTTCGGCATTCATTCCCTGAACTTCTCTTGCGATCAGTCTTGCTTTTGTAGGTGATACTCTTACGAATTTCAATAGTGCTCTACTCATCTTACCCTACCTTCTTCTGAACAGAACCTTTGTGGCCCTTGAATGTTCTTGTTGGTGCAAATTCACCAAGCTTGTATCCAACGTGGTTTTCTGTAATAAATACAGGTACGAACTGACGTCCATTGTGTACGTTGATAGTCAAACCGATAAACTCTGGGAAGATCACAGATCTTCTTGACCAGGTTTTGATAGGCTTGTTTGAACCCTCTTCTTTTGCTTTCAGTACTTTTTTCATTAGGTGACCATCGATGAATGGACCTTTTTTTAACGATCTTGCCATATCTTAGCCCCTTACTTTTTTCTCTTGCTGATGATGAGCTTGTCGCTCGCCTTCTTCTTACGAGTCTTGTAACCCTTCGTTGGCATACCCCAAGGAGATACCGGGTGACGACCTGAGTTGGTTTTACCTTCACCACCACCGTGTGGGTGATCGATCGGGTTCATCGCAGAACCACGTGTCTGAGGTCTGATACCGAGGTGTCTGCTTCTACCGGCTTTACCGATAACGATGTTTGCAAAATCTTCGTTACCGACAGTACCGATGGTTGCAAGACACTCACCGAGTACATATCTCATCTCACCGGATGGGAGTCTGAGAGAAACGTACTTACCGTCTCTACCCATGATCTGTGCATAACCGCCTGCTGAACGCGCGATCTGACCGCCGTGACCCGGGCTGAGCTCGATGTTGTGTACCAGTGTACCCACTGGGATGTTCTTCAGCTTCATTGCGTTACCAGTCTTGATGTCAAGTCCAGCTTCTGCTGCCATAATCTTGTCACCGACATTGAGGCCTTTTGGCTGAAGAATGTATCTTCTGTCACCGTCTGTATATTTGACAAGACAGATTCTACAGTTTCTGTACGGATCATATTCAACTGTTGCAACAGTCCCTTCTACACCAAACTTGTTTCTTTTGAAGTCGATGATTCTGTAGAGTTTCTTAGCACCCGCTTCTTTATGACGTGATGTGATTCTACCGTTGCTGTTTCTACCCGCTTTTCTCGAGATGTTCACGAGCAGTGATCTTACACCAGCCTTAGCGGTAATGTCACTGCTGTCAAGGTTTGTCATGTACCTTCTGGAAGGTGTATATGGTTTATATGATTTAATTGCCATTTCTTATCCTTATACCGCTAAGCTTTCGATCTTCGCATCTTCAGGGAGTTTGACGTAGAACTTCTTTGTGTCCGGTCTTTTCCCTTCGATACCCTTGAATCTTTTCACTTTTCCGTTGACTCTCATAGAGTTTACTTTAAGTGGCGTGATCCCGAAGAACTCTTTGAAGACTTCTTTAAGACCGTTTTTAGTCATTCTTGGAGTTGTTTGAACTACGATGACACCGTCTTCCTGAAGAGCCAGGCTCTTCTCTGTATACATAATTGATTTAATATCTGTAATATCTGCCATCTTAAGCCTCTTGTGTCAATTTGTCAAATACAGCTTTTTCAATCACTACAGAGTGATATGCCGCTGCAAGATATGCGTTAAGCTCATTTGCTTCAACCAGGTATGCATTCTGAAGGTTTCTGAATGCCAGGAATGTTTTGTCATCGATCAACTCTTTAACAACCAGTACATCTCTCTGGTTCAGACCATTTACAAATGCCAGTGCATCTTTGGTTTTTCCTGATTCAATGACAACACTGTCCACAACGAAAAGTGCATCGTTTGCCGCTTTCTCTGCCAATGCATGGTAAAGCGCCAGTTTTTTCTGCTTTTTGTTGACTTTCTGGTCATAGTTTCTCTCTGTACTTGGGCCAAATACAACACCACCGCCTCTGAAGTGAGGTGCTCTGATTGAACCCTGTCTCGCACGTCCGCCGCCTTTTTGTGCGAACGGCTTTCTACCACCACCGCTTACTGCAGATCTGTTCTTTGTCTGCGCAGTGTTCGCTCTGAGTCCAGATGCATACGCTTTACAGTATAGGTAAAGGTTGTGCGGGTGAACTTCAAGAAACTTCTGTGGAAGGTCTGTTGTTTTAATAGTTGTTACATTACTCATTTAACGATCCTTACCAATCCTCTGGCACCGTTGTGACCAGGAATTGAACCTTTTAATACTAGGATGCCGTTCTCAGCATCGAATGAAATCACTTCATTTTTTACTGTTACTTTAGTGTTACCGTACTGTCCAGGCATTTTTTTACCTTTCTGTACACGTCCTGGCCACTCGGCGTTACCGATAGAACCGATACGTCTTCCGAATCTGTGTCCGTGTGAACCTGGTCCACCACCGAATCCGTGACGCTTCATACCACCCTGAAAACCTCTACCTTTGGTATTGAGCGATGTCTTAACGACAGCTGCTTCTGCCAATGGTGCCGGGTTCAGATCACCTGCTTCAGTACCCTCAGCTACTTCGATGGTCATGAACTTGTTGAACTCTTTGGAGATACCAAACTTGTTCTGCTGACCCTCGATCGCTTTGTTAATTTTCTTGGCGCTGTTATACGCAACCAGTGCTTTCCCGTCTTCACGTACTTCGCATACCTTTGTATCAACGACTTTCAGAAGTGTAACAGGAACACTTGGTACGTCGATGGTTCTGCTCATACCAATTTTTTCTACGATAAATTCCATTTTCTACTCCTAC
>WGDG01000282.1 GCA_015493425.1 Sulfurovum sp. | reverse complement strand
GATACAGGCAGGGGTAAAGCAGGTGGATCAAGACGGCGTCAATGCGGTGGTCACCCTGCAGCTCAAAGGTGGTCAGCAGATGATTTCACATATTACTGCCGAAGCGGTTGTGGATCTGCAGATTGAAACAGGAAATAGCGTAGTGGCAGTATGCAAATCGTCCAATGTATTTGTATTGAATCCGGAAGAAGAGAAGGTGATCAATATTCTTGAAGGAGAGATCACCATGCTTGAGAAAGATAAGAAATACATCAAACTGGCTGTAGATATCGGCGGACATGATACGATCGTGTCGGTTACACCGTTTACATCAAATAGTGATGTATTCAATATTGGGGAGAAGGTGCGTCTTGGCATCAAACCCAGAGATATTATGATAGGAAGGTAAGGATGAAAATAAAATACGGATGGCTTGGAATGGCTGCAGTTTCACTTTTTGCACAGGCACAGACAACAGCGCCTTTCAAGCATTCACTCAAACCCAATATGATTCATGTCTACAACGAACAGCCGACAGATGCTTCGAATTTTAAAGAGATATTCACCAAGGGGATGTGGTACGGGAGACTGCGCACACACCTCTTTGTAGATACATGGGGGCATGAGCTTCAGATCAAAGGGAAAGATGTTCGAAAAGACAGTACGATCGTGGGAGTGGGTGGAAGCCTTACCTATAAGACAGCCTACTACAACGGATTTGGGGCGACTGCCGGATTTTACTTCACTAACGGTATAGGAAATCTTGGAAGTGATGAGGCATATCTTTATAAAGCGGGCAAAGATACCTTCAACCGCTATGACCGTCTGACAGACGGGAAAACCTATATTGCTACGTTTGCAGAGGCGTATCTTGAGTATCGTTACAGCCATACCGATGTGAAGGTGGGGCGGCAGATTTTTGAGAGTTTCCTTACCAAAAGCAACGACGGAAAGATGATTCCCAATACCTTTGAAGGGGTGACGGTAACGACACATGACCTGCCCAATACGACTTTCAAGGCTGCCTACTTTACCCGGCAGAAACTGCGTGACCATAGCTCATTTCATCATGTGCTGGCAACAGGTTACGTGAAGGATGAGCCCTACTCCTACTATACACAAAACGATGATGCCGGCATGCACAAGGGATTGACACTTTCCAAGCTGGAGGCTAAAGGGATCAAAGACAGACTGTGGATCGGAGAGGTTGAAAACCGCAGTATTGACAACCTTACCCTGACAGCCAACTATACCGGTGTGCCCGATCTGCTCTCTTCGGCAATGCTTCAGGCTGACTATACTTTCAAAAGCGGTGGCTGGACATGGCGACCGGGTATCCGCTATATGCAGCAGTTTGACAATGGTGCGGGAGAGATTGGCGGGGCAAGCCAAAAACTGCTTGTGACAGGCTACAAAGACCCCAAAAGTCTGGACAGCTGGCTGCTTGGTGTGCGGCTTGATGCAAAATACGATGTATGGAAAGTGCATCTTGGCTATACGCGCGTGGCGGATAAGGGAGATATTATCGCACCGTGGCGAGGTTTCCCAACCGGCGGGTTTACCCGTCTGATGGGACAGTATAACTGGGATGCCAACACCAAAACCTATGTTGGAAAAGTAGGATATGACTGGAAGCAGTATGATCTGAAAATTGTAGGAAGCTACGGTTATCAGGATTTTGACGATGCAAAAGCATCTGAACCGGCAGACAACAATGTGGCGACACTGGAGGTTATGCAGGGATTTGGTGCAAAACAGCAGTTTTACTGGAAGGTGCGTTACGCTCATGTGTGGGGTGATACCCGTACGCCGTTCCCCGGTAAACCGGGAGCGTACAAGCTTGATCCTTCCTACGATGAACTGCGTGCAGAAATGGACTATCTCTTTTAAGGAGTAAAGATGTTTAAAAAAGTGATATTGGGTATGTTGATAGTGTGGAGCAGCCTGCAGGCGGGTGAGCTAACCGTCTTTGCTGCAAGTGACCTGAAGTTTGCGCTTGATACGATCAAAGCGGATTTTTTAAAAATACACCCCAATGACAGCATACGTATGATTTACGGTTCTTCGGGAAAGGGAAAAGTACAGGTGGCGAACGGTGCGCCGTATGATCTTTATTTCTCGGCCAATATGGATTATGTTCAAGCCCTGTATAAACATGGTGACATTGTAACAGAACCGAAGCTCTATGCCATTGGACGATTGGTGATATGGAGTATGCATGATGCGTTCAATGCCTCCAAGGGTTTTGAAAATCTGACTGCTCCCTGGGTGGAGAAGGTTGCTATTGCCAATCCCACACATGCGCCTTATGGGGAAAAGGCAAAACAGGCGCTGGTGAGCAAGCATCTCTATGCAAAATTGAAACCGAAAATCGTCTTGGGCGAGAATATTTCCCAAACGGCGAACTTCATCAAGATAAAGGCTGCCGATGTGGGAATTATTGCACTTTCGCTGGTGCTTGCCCCTACGGTGGCAAAGAGCAGGCACGCTGCCTACTATCTCATTGATGACAGCCTGCATGAGCCGCTTAGACAGGGTTACGGCATCACAAAATATGGTGCGAGCAATCCGCTGGCCAAAGCCTTTTACGACTTTTTCCAGACACCAGAGGCGCAACGGATTATGAAGCGGTATGGTTTCAGCGTGCCTGACGGTGCAAAGTAGGGGCGGGGTATGGCATTTTGGGAGCAGATAGAGTGGGCGCCGTTTCTGCTCTCGTTCAAACTGGCAGGGTTGACGGCAACCATTCTTTTTTTTGTGGCACTCCCTTTTGCCTGGTTTCTGTCACAGAGCCGTTCACGTTTCAAACCCGTACTTGAAGCGGTTACATCCCTGCCCATTGTGCTCCCTCCCTCAGTACTGGGGTTCTATATGCTGTTGCTGCTCTCCCACAATTCACCGCTTGGGCACTTTTTTGAAGAGACATTTGGTATCAAATTGGCCTTCAGTTTTACAGGACTGGTGGTTGCCAGCTGCTTTTACTCTTTTCCGTTTATGGTACAGCCGCTGCAGAGCGGCTTTGAGTCACTCAACCCGCATATGATAGAAGCGAGCTATCTGGCAGGGAAGAATACCCGTACCACTCTCTGGAAAGTAGCGCTTCCCAATATCAAACCCTCGCTGTTGACAGCAGTGATCGTTACCTTCGCCCATACGGTAGGGGAGTTTGGGGTTGTGCTAATGGTAGGGGGGAACATACCTCATGAGACACGGGTGGCGTCAGTAGCCATTTACGACCTGGTTGAAGAGATGGATTATGCCCAGGCGAACATCTATGCAGGTGTACTGCTTGTGTTCAGCTTTACAGTGCTGCTGGGTGTATACCTTTTCAACCACCGCCAGAAAATGCGTGTAGGGATGATGTAATATGCTGCATATTTCTGTTGAAAAAGACCTGCATGGCAGCAGTGGACGAATGACACTCTCTGTCAATGTTGATGTTGACACCGGGGATTTTATTGTCATTATGGGAGAGAGTGGTGCGGGCAAGAGTACATTCCTTCGGATACTTGCCGGTCTTGAAAGTGCTGAAGGGCGCATTATCTGCAATGATGTCGTATGGCTTGGAGAGAAAAAAACGGTACCTGTACAGCAACGTAATGTGGGCTTTGTTTTTCAGGACTATGCACTTTTTGACAACATGAGTGTCAAAGAGAATCTGCTATTTGTCAATAGGGATGAAGCATTGGCTGATGAGCTGCTTGAAATGATGGAGATCGAGAAGATCGCAGAGCGCAATGTTACGACACTCAGCGGTGGGCAAAAACAGCGGGTGGCACTTGCACGGGCTTTGATGCGCCGTCCAAAACTCTTGTTGATGGATGAGCCGCTTTCAGCACTCGATCCGCGTATGCGCAGAAAACTCAGCACGCAGATTAAAGCACTGCATGAGCGTTTTGGGATGACAACATTGATGATAAGCCATGATGTAAGTGAAGCCATGGCACTGGCGACACGGTTGTGGTTTATAGAAGAGGGCAATATGAAAGAGTACCCCCTTTCAATGCTTGACGAACTTTACAAGGAGGCGTGATGGCAAAAGAGCGCGGGAAATACGACTACAACTTCGACGGTTTTGTGGAAAAGTTCGAAAAGTCCATCTACGGCTCTTTCAAGGGAGAGTGGCGGCTGAAGCTGCTCAAAGAGGATCTTGCCGTGCTGCATGATGGCCCGCCGCTCGATGTATGGGATGCCGGGTGCGGTCTGGGTCAGATGGCACTCTGGTTTGCCGAAGCTGGCCACCATCTTACATGCAATGATATCTCTTTCAAAATGCTTGAAAAAGCGCAGATACATTTCGCAGAGGCAGGATGTAAAGCAGACTTTCACAAAGCACCTGCACAGGAGGTTGCCGCTGCTTTACCGCTGCAGGATCTGGTACTTTACCATGCCGTCATTGAGTGGACGGCCAAGCCGCTGGAAACCCTGGCAGTGGTTGCGGACAGAGTAAAGCCGGGCGGCCATCTTTCTCTGCTCTTTTTTAACCAGCACTCACTGATTTACCGTAATGTCATGCAGGGAAGCTGGCGGCTTGGAACTATTTTGAAAAACCGATGGTATGGGAGAGGCAAACGCCTGACACCGCCTCATCCGCAGACACCGGAAACACTTATTGCATGGTTGGAAGCAAACGGTTTTGATATTGAAGTGCAGACAGGCATCCGTGTCTTTTATGATTATATAGACAAAGAGACCCTGAAAAATACTGACTTTGATGAGTTGATGGAAGTTGAATATCGCTATTGCCGTCGTCCGACCTTCCGAAATATGGGACGGTATATTCATATTTTGGCGAAAAAGTGTTAATCTTGGGCAATACTGACTTTATTTCGTCCTGAAACTTTTGCTTTGTAGAGTGCTTTATCTGCTCTTTGGATCAGTTCGGCAGCAGTGTCGTTGGTTAAAAACTCGGCTACACCAAAACTGCATGTCATCTTTTTGACATGTGTGAATGGAAACAGTTCGATCTCTTTACGCAGGCGGTTGGCAAGTTCATAGGCCTCATTTTCCTGTGTAGAAGGTGACAGAATAATGAACTCTTCCCCTCCCCACCGTGCAAGCAGATCATCTCCCCTCAGAAGGTTCCTGACCAACGCACTTATCTGGATAAGCACTTTGTCTCCGACATTGTGCCCATAGGTATCATTGACTGATTTAAAATGGTCAATGTCAAAAAGAATAATGGTGAAAGGAGTGGCGTAGACTGTTGCTTCCCGAATTGCCAGCGAAAGCATGCTGTTGAATTTTTTACGATTGTAGATTTGGGTCAACTCATCTTTTTCAGCGATTTGTGTCATGACATTCTTTTCGGCAAGTGTTTTTGAAATATTACGGAAGGTAACCATATAACGCCGGCTGTTGATTTTGCTTACATGCATCATGAACGTCTGGTTGATGGTCGGACGTGAAATAGTAACTTTGATAGGATGATCTCTCTCTACTTTTGTGACCCATGTTTTGGTGGTGATGTAACGGTTGTCATCTGAAACTTCTTCCTTGATGAGTTTACTGAGGTAGCGTGTTTTGGAGAGAAGTGCTTTCAAATCTGTTTTTTCGAAAAACTGTAATCCGGCCTGATTCATCGCAATGATATAGATACGGTCTGTAATGACTGTAATATCAGTGTTGAATTCTATAAATGTACGCAAGTGCCGGTCAAAAGAAGCCTGGTAGTAGTAATAAAAGAGAATCCAAAGGAGGAGTGTTAAAAAAAACAAAAATATGCACACATACATAGACTCCTCCTTTTAGCGCTTTTCCCTATTATAAGGACTTTTGCTTAGAAGCAGAGGACAATTTTTTTACTTTAGAATAGCAACACTTTGCAACAGTGCTGCTGCAGTACCGATTTTTTCATTCACTGGCTGGTAAAGATAGTTGTTCACTTTGGCAGGGATATTCTCCTCTTTACGGATAGCTTCGAACTCCTCCTTAGCCGCCTGTTTTGCCTTGAAAAGAGCCATCTGTACACGGCTGTAAAAGTTTGCCGCACCTTCGCCGGAAGTTTCGATGCTGAGGAAGTTTGCCTGCGGATAGCGGGCGGTGACCAGTGACTGCACCCCGTCACTGACAGCCGAACTTGGCATGCAGCCGAAGGGTTTTACCGAGATGACCAGGTGGGCAAGGTTGTGTTTGACTGCTTCGATGAGGTGTGCTACCTCCAGATGCCCTTCACCGCCGCTGCACTCAAGGGTGTAGTACTCTTTGGCAAGTTCGGCAAGCTTGTCGATATTGGGTATGTTATAGTCATGCAGACCGATGGCTTTGGCATAGAGTGCGAAGTGGGTTTTGACTGCTGCCTTTCCTGCTTTGATGAGAAGACGGCTTTTGAGGCTGGAGAAGTCGATTGCAGGAGCATTTTCTCCGGGAAGCTGTTGTTGTTTGAGGTTTTCCTGCTCCGCCTCCCAGAGACTGAGCATCAGACGGTTGATGATAGGCTGGGGGATACATTCTGCCCCTTCTGCTTCCAAAAACCGGTAAAGATTGTAGTTCCCGTCCCCTTCGGTCATGGCTGCCCAGAACTCTCCCATGACCATGACTTTGGGTTTGACCTGAAGACGGTCGAGCTTGATCTCCGAGAGTACTTTTCTGCACTGCCACATTGCACCTATGAGGCTTGTGTGTTCCACAAAAGCGTTTGAGACGATGGCTCTGCACTGTGAGAGTGCGGCATCGGTTGTCCCTTTTTCTACTTCGTAAGGGCGTATTTTGTAGCCGAGTATGTTGATGATGTCACCGATAACGACTGCTTTTGCAAGCGTAATGAAGAAAGTCGGTGTGTAGTCAAGCAGCTGTTCTTCTATCTCGTCGCCTTGAAAGATGCCTTTTTCATGATCGAATGAAGTGAGTCTAAAGCCCTCGAAACCGGCATCGGCAAGGGCTTTTTTGTATTCGGTAATGTACATGCCAAAGCGGCAGGGACCACAGCCTCCGGCAGTGATATAGACATACTTTCGGACAATTTCTTCTGTGGAAAGTCCTTTCTCATCACGCAGATGCTGTAGGTATTTTACAAGGTTGCCTACAGTAAAGTATGTGGGGTTGCACTGTCCTCGATTTCCGAATGCTTTGCCTGTCTGGAAGGCCTTAAAGTCGGGATTTGGCATGGCAGTGAAGGTGATACCGAGACTGTTGAGTGCAGCTTCGATGAGTTTGTCCTGCAAAAGTGTCAGCCCGCCTGAGAGAAAAATCGTCTCCTCTTTGGGGGCGTACTCGATGGCTTTTTGGGGACCTTCGTGCCATTGATCGGGTGTGTGGTGCAAAAAGCGCAAATCACCGTTGTTGTCAGGGGTTTTTATATTGCTACATGAGAGGCTCATTGGAAATCTCCTCGGGTAAAATTTAACTTTTCCCTTTTCCTTTTTAACTCTTTCGCGTACTGCTCCAGAGTGTAGGCGAAGGTTTTGACACGGATTTTGATAGAGCCGCCGGGTTTGTTGGCATCAATGTCATGCAGGGTCAGGTGCGGGGTGCGTGAAGCACCGAGAATCTTGTCAATAATCGCATAGGTGGGGGCATCGTGGCCGCATTTGAAGCTGCTCAGATCAAGTACGGCGACATTGGGGTGGCGCGCGGCAAATTTGGCTGCCCATACTTTTTGGGCAGAGTTGGTCGAGAAGTTCTCTTTCCAGACGTCACGAATGTCGAACACATCGGCAATGATGCCCGCTTCTACATCTTTGCCAAAAAAGCGCATCAGGTAATCACGTGTTTTGGGAATGGCTCGCATCGAGAGGGTTTTGAAGCCCAGAGACTGGAACTCGTCAAGCACTTCATGGTTGAGCCCCGGGTCGGAGTGATAAGGGCGTCCCAGCATCAAAATGACCACTTCGCCATTTTCCTCTGCCTCATCGAGTATGTCTTCGCCTTCCTGCATGATCTGTGCATCCTGTTGTGCCAGTGCTTTCCACCCTTCTTCGATGGCCCAGTCACTTTCGTCTTTTGTGATACGAAGCCGTTTACCCCAGACATCAAAAAGCTGTGCTTTGAGCAGTGCCCGGTTGTTGAAGTCAAGGGCTTCGTCTACAAAAGAGATATTTTTTTCAGTAAAGAGATTGCGTTCTTTTGTAAAAGCGGAGTAGACCACTTTGGGCGTACCCGAGACAATAGGACAGGAGGTCTGTCCCATCGAATGTGTTACGTAGCCGGGCAGATGGGTAACAGCAGGGAACCAGAGATAATCTATGCTTTTTTTTGCATACTTTTTTGCAAAAAGCAGCTGATAGACATGTGATTGTGCCACTTTTGCCGGGTAGCAGCTGTCTACCGAGCCGTATTTAGCCCCTTCGAGGTACATGTCTTCGTTGGAAAAAGTTGAAAAAAGAATGTTGTGGCGCTGTATGCCCAGTGCTTCGAGATAGGTACGCATAAAGGGTGCGAGGGAGTAGACATTGAGTACTTTTGGAATGGCTATAGTAAGCGATTCACGGTAGGTAGCATCTTCGGGGGAACTGGTTTGAAAAGGGCGTTTTTGTGTTGTGCGAAGTGTGGGACCCCATCCGCCGAGTGTCACGCGTACCCGTTGTTCTTCAATGTGGTGTTCGGGTGTCGGTTTTGCATTGGGAGTGTAAAGCGGTGCGAAAAGCTTTTCCGCTTCTTTTCTGACGAGGTTGGGGACACTCTCCTGGAGGGATTTTCTGGATTCCCTTAGACTTCTGAGTGCATCGACCGATTCGACTGTGCCATCTTCACAGGAAAACCCTGCAATATAGCGTGCACTGTTACCTGAAGGGGTCTGTGTATCGATGAAAGTACGTGAACAGTTGATAGAGCAGAAACGGCAGCGTGTCTCTTCATCTGTGCGTGATGTGTAGGTCATCTTAAGTGCTTCTTCCAATCCTACAAAGGTGGCATGGCCACATGCATTGACGGTATGGAGCGCTTCAAGTGCCGCACCGATGGCGCCGGCTTCACCGGGGTGGGGATGCACATTTACAATGGCATCGGGTACCTGAGAGCGGATGTAGTCTACCTGTGCTTTAAGTGCTGCCTGATTGTACTGTGTACCGCCTTGAAGCACAAAATGGCGGCCGAGCATTGCAAGATTGGGTGCCTGTACCACATACTGCCACACATTTTTGGGAAGTACCTTGGCGATGCCCGCAAAGAGCTCCTCTTTGGTATAACCCTCTTTTTGAAAATTGACCCGGTCCGTATCGAGAAATACGGCGCAGCCATAGTTGAAGCGAGGTGCCTGTTTGGCTTCAAATGCCACCTCGGCATATTTTTCGACAGGAACACCGAACTGTTTGGCCATACTCTGCAAGAGTGTACCATTGCCCGCACTGCACTGGTTGGAGAGACGGAAGTTTTTCATCATACCATTCTCCATGAAGAGTACCTTGATATCCTGCCCGCCGATGTCGCAGATAACATCGACATTTTTGCCAAAGGCCGCCTGCGCACTCTTCATATGGGCGATGGTTTCGATGATATTGGCATCAGCTCTGAGTGCCCCTTCCAAAACATCTGCTGCGTAGCCGGTGACGCCAAGCCCTTTGATGTCGTAAAGGTTTTCCGGGTCTTGCGCTTTGATTTTTTGCAGCAGTTCGACCGTATCGGCAATGGGGTTTCCTTTGGAGAGTTGATAGACTTTCAGTAGAAGATTGCCCTCTTCATCAACAAGGACGGCTTTGGAAGAGGTAGAACCGCCGTCGATACCAAGAAAACAGACAGTTTTGGAAGTAGGCTTTGGTGGAACGAAGGAGGGTATGGTGTAGCGTTTTTGAAATGCTTCAAGATCTGCTTTGCTGTGTACCAATGGTGTATCGACATTGTCATTGTCTCCGACTCTGCCGCTTTCAACCAGGGTTTTAAGTGCAATCAGGCCGCTAAAACACTGGTCATGATTGGCTTCCCCTTCTCCAAAAATGACCGCTCCCAGTGCAGCGTAATACTGGGCATTATCAGGAACAATGATGAGCTCTTCAAGTTTTGTTTTGTCGTAGGCAATGCCGCGCTCATCCCAGAGTCCGGCGATGCGCATACGCCAGCACTCCTGTAAAAAGGGCAGGTAGGTGTTGGGGCCGCCAAGCAGCAGCACTTTTGGCATGAGCGTATTGCCGCGGGTAAGTACAGTAAGGTTCTGCATCACGATGGCATCGGCCAGAGAGTTCATAATTTCATCGGCAGGCACGGAGGTTTTGACGAGGTTGACAATGTCGGTTTCGGCAAAGACGCCGCACTTTGCGGCGACATGGTGCAGTTTTTCGGCGCTGAAAGAGAGTTTGGAAGCCTCTTCGGGCTCCATGCCTACCTTCATCGTACACTTCTCGATCGTCGCTCCGGTGCCAGAGGCACACTTGTCGTTCATGGAGGTCAATACCGTTTTTTTACCGTCCTCACTCTCTTTGAAGTGGATGATCTTCGCATCCTGTCCGCCCAGTTCGACGACGGAGCGGACATCGGGATGGAGATGCTCTACCGCAAGCACAACGGCATTGACCTCCTGCACAAAACGTGCGTTGAGTGTCGGCGCGATGCGGCTTGCGCCGGAACCTGTAATGTACACCTTGGCAATGTTGTTATACGCGTCTTTATGGGTTTGTGAGAGTGTTTCAAGTAGTTTCAGGAGTGTGGGTGCCTGTTTGGTATCGTGGGGGGTATAGGCTTTGGCGACAATGTTGAAGTCTTTATCGCAAAGGACGTATTTTACGGTTGTAGAGCCGATGTCGATGCCTAACGCGTACATGCAAGGCTCCTTTGAATGTATGCGTTAGGATTGAGGATTGAGGATTGAGGATTGAGAGGGTGTGGTATACGTTTCTTCGCAACGATTTTATCAGATGGCTTAGGGTACATTGTGGGCTCCTGACTTCTCTTTTTGTATCTGTCTCCAGGCATACAGAAGCCAGAGGATGCCTATGAGGATGAAGGGGAGGCTCAGAGCCTGGCCGGTAGTCAGGGGGAGGTTCCAGGTGTAGTCAGCCTGTTTGGTTTTGGTGTACTCAAGCAGAAAGCGTACCGTGAACATGTAGGTCAGGAAGATGCCCGGCAGCAGCCGTGTAGCGGTGGTGGGTTTTGTCTTGAGGTAGACCAGCATCATCAGCACAAAGAGAAGCAGGTAGCTGAAGGCTTCGTAGAGCTGTACGGGATGGCGGGGGAGCATATCGACACGTTCGAAAATGACCGCCCAGGGCAGGTCAGTCGGTTTGCCGAGAATCTCCGAGTTGAAGAAGTTTCCAAAACGTACGAATGCTGCAGTAATGGTGCCTGCAATGGCAGTACGCGAGAGCAGCCACATAAAATCGAAATGGTACTTTTTGCTGAAAAGCCATATGGCAAGAATAGAGCCAAGTAGTCCGCCGTGGCTTGCAAGACCGCCTTTCCAGACTTTGAATATCTCCATCGGGTGGGAGAGGTAGAAGGATGGTTCATAGGCAAAACAGTGCATCAATCTGGCACCGACGACGGCACCGATCATAATATAGACAAGAAATGTGTCAAGCAGTGCAGGGTCTTTCCCTTCACGTTTGAAAATGTACTGCAGCAGCAGGAGGCCGAGAAAAAAGGAGCCGACAAAGAGCAGACCGTACCAGCGCAGCTGTAGAGGCCCAAGATGGAGAAGAACCGGATCAATGTTCCAGACAAAATGTGTCAAAGCATACCTCTTTAGTTGGAATGGAGGTATTATACTCGAAAAGTTTTAACCACGCAGGGGCTATGCGTTGATCTTCTCTTTGATCTCTTTGGCAATTTTGGAAATTTTGGCAATTTTCTGTGTACCATTCAGGGTGTCGTCAAGCAGTACTTTGACAAATGCTGACCCGACAATCACGCCGTCAACCCCTTTTGCTTTCTCTTTTGCTGTGTGTGTATCAACGCCAAACCCGACATACACAGGTGTCTGGGTGTAGGCTTTGATGTTCGCAACAGTCTCCTGCAGGTCTTCGCTTTTGCCAGCCCCGGTAATACCGGCATAGGCGACGAGGTAGATGAACTTTTTAGCATCGGGTACGATTTGGGCAATACGCTCTTTGGAATCGGTCGGTGCAATGAAGTCAATGAGGCTGAGTCCTGCTTCCTCTACGGCAGGTTTGTAGGGCTGTGCCTCTTCAAAAGGCAGGTCGGGAATGATGAATCCGTTGACGCCGCTTCGCTTTGCTTCGGCAATGAATGTTTCCATACCTTTATGGTAGAAAGGGTTGAAGTATCCCATCCAGAGGGTATCGATGTGGGGTGCGATCTTTTCCGATGCATCGAACAGGTGCTGTAGCCTGAAACCGTTTTGCAGCGCTTTGAGGTTGGCCGCTTCAATAACAGGCCCGTCAGCGACAGGGTCGGAGAAAGGCATACCGAGCTCAAGGGTGTCTACACCAGCCTCGGCAAGTGCGAGCGCAGCATCTACAGTAAAATCAAGTGAAGGGAATCCGGTTGTGATATAGGCAACTAATTTTTTCAATATCGCTTCTTTATGTCATAAATTTTTAACATTATATGATAAAATGAGTAAAATTATCTCATTTATAAAACAGAGAACAAGGCAGCAACCCAAAATGCACCAATTACCAACCATCAATTATCAACCATCAATCAAACTCCAAAGGAGTTTTTTATGAGTATTCATACACCGCGTATTGACAAGAAAGTAACCATGAGCACGGTCGCTGCTATGAAAGGGGTCGAGCCCATTACGATGGTAACGGCATATGACGCACTTTTTGCACAGCTTTTTGACGGCGAGGTAGAGATGATCCTTGTCGGTGACAGTCTCAACATGAGCTTTCTGGGTAAGGAAGATACGCTCTCGGCCACGATGGATCAGATGATCTATCATACACAGGCAGTCTGTAACGGAGCAAAACATGCGTGTATTGTTTTCGATATGCCCTTTGGCAGCTATACGACACCGCAGATTGCGCTTGAGAATGCTACACGTGTCTATCGTGAAACCTGTGCACAGGCAGTCAAGATAGAAGGGGGCAGAGAAAAGGCCGACATCGTGCGTATCCTTGCCGATAACGGTATTGCCGTTGTTGCGCATATCGGGTTGATGCCGCAGCATGTACGCAGTGAAGGCGGCTACAAGGTACGCGGCAAAGATGAGGACGACATTAAGCGACTGGTTGAAGATGCCCTGGAGCTTGAATCTGCCGGTGCAGCAATGGTATTGGTGGAAGGGGTCAAGTCTGAAGCGGCCAAAGCAGTGACAGAAGCGGTCAAAGTACCGACCATCGGTATTGGCGCCGGGAATGTCACCGACGGTCAGGTATTGGTATGGAGCGATATGTTCGGATTCTTCGAAGCCTTCAAGCCAAAATTCGTCAAACGATATTGCAACGGTGCCAAAGAGGTGCGTGATGGACTTGAACAGTATGTCAAAGAGGTCAAAGCGCGTCAATTTCCCGATAGTGAGCATAGCTACTGATGGAAAGAATGGTCGAGATCGAACGCTTTGACGGTGAAGCCTCCTATGAGGTGACACTGCGGCCGAGTTCATGGGATGAGTATATCGGGCAGGAGAAGATCAAAAAGAATCTGCGTGTTTTTATAGAAGCCAGTAAACGACGTGAAGAAGCGCTTGACCATATTCTTTTTTTCGGTCCTCCTGGACTGGGAAAAACGACGTTGGCGAATATTATCGCAACAGAGATGCAGGCGAATATTAAAACCACTGCAGCACCGATGATTGAAAAGGCTGGAGATCTGGCAGCGCTGCTGACCAATATCGAAGAGGGAGATATTCTCTTTATCGATGAGATACACCGTATGAGTCCGGCGATCGAAGAGATACTCTATCCTGCGATGGAGGATTTCAGGCTCGACATCATCATTGGCAGCGGCCCTGCGGCACAGACGGTCAAGATCGATCTGCCGCGCTTTACGCTTATTGGGGCAACGACACGTGCGGGGATGCTGAGCAACCCGTTGCGCGAGCGTTTCGGTATGCATTTTCGGATGCAGTTCTATACCCCTGACGAGTTGGCAAAGATCGTTGAACAGGCGGCACTGAAACTTGACAAACCTGCCAAACCCGAAGCGGCACATGAGATTGCAAGACGAAGCCGCGGTACACCGCGTATTGCGCTGCGTCTGCTGCGTCGTGTACGTGACTTCTCCGAAGTGGCCAATGAAGCGGTGGTAACGCTTGAACGTGCGAAGTATGCGCTCGATGAGCTTGGGGTCAACACCTTGGGGTTTGACGAGCAGGATATTCAGCTGCTTGAACTGCTGGTGAGCGCTAAAAGCCGTCCGATGGGGCTGAGTACCATTGCTGCGGCACTGAGTGAAGATGAAGGTACTATTGAAGATGTACTTGAACCCTACCTGATTGCCAATGGATACATCGAACGGACTGCACGGGGGCGCATTGCGACACAGAAAAGTTACGAGCACTTCAAGCTTGGAGGTATGAACGAGGGGCTTTTTAGTGACTAAGACACAGTTGATGATCACCGCCCTGTTTGTGCTGGGGCTCATTGGGGCATACAGTGTGTATCAGCCATTTTTGCTTTCAATGACAGTAGCGATTCTGCTCTCAATGGGAACGTTCAACCTGACAAAAAAACTGGTTGAATTTACCGGTTCTGCAAAGATCTCTGCTATGATTTCGACCTTATTGATGATGCTGTTGCTTTTTGCTCCCATCATTTACCTGGCGACTATCGGGGTAGGATACATTTCTCAAATCGACAAACAGGGGGTCAAAGATACCCTTGCGGCGCTGCGTACAATGGTGGAGCACTTCCCTTTCCTTAAAGAGTTGACCCATCAGTATATGAGTGATGAACAGATCGCAGCATATATCAAAGAGTCAACAGCCTATTTGACCGTTGCAGGAAGTACTGGCCTTGGGTTTATGAAAAACATGTTCTTTGTTGTTCTTTTCTATTTTTTCATCAACTACTACGGAAACCGTTTTTTTGACACAATTCTGGAACTTCTCCCCGTCTCTCCGCAAAAAGGGGAGCGCATGATGAAAGAGGTTTCCGCAACGATGGAGATTGTTTTCTATTCCATTATCGTGACAGCGATCTTCGAAGGATTTCTCTTTGGTATCATGATGAGCTACTTTGGCTTTAACGGTCTTTTCTTTGGAGTCATTTACGGTTTCGCATCCCTTATCCCTATTATTGGCGGGGTGATTGTCTGGGCACCGGTGTCGCTTTATGTCTGGACAAAGATCGATACGCAGACGGCGATTCTGATTGCTTCCTATTCTGTGATCGTTATTTCGGTTATTGCTGATACATTCATCAAGCCGATGATCATTGAAGTGATCAAAAAAGATTTCCTCAAGAGTACCCTCCAGATCAACTCCATTCTTATCTTCTTCTCCATTCTGGCGGGGATGAGTACATACGGTTTCTGGGGTATGATTTTGGGACCGGCGATCACCTCATTTTTGATTGCCATTACGAAAGTGTATCTGGACTATTCGGATGCGGGTTAATCCCGCTGTTAAGCTTTATCGTTTACAATTGACATAATGATTACAGAAGAAAGGATCAGCTATTATCAAGATACTTATTATAGAGGATGACCCGGAACTCGCGCTCATCCTGACCAACTATCTTACCAAGTACGATATGGAGGTGATCGGTGCGGAAGATCCCTATATCGGGCTTTCGCTGCTGACACAGCATGATTTTGATCTGATCATCCTCGATCTGACACTGCCGGGGATGGATGGGCTTGAGGTGATCCCGAAGATCAGAGAGATTACTGACATTCCCATCATTATCTCTTCTGCCCGAGACGATATTACCGACAAGGTTATTGGTCTGGAACGTGGTGCAGATGACTATATGCCCAAACCCTACGATCCGCGCGAATTGGTGACACGTATCAAGACGATCCTTCGCCGGACACACGGTGCGGATGAGAAGAAGAAAGAGAAAGAGGAGCTTTTCGTTGCTGATCCATCGGCACGCACCATTCTTTTTAAAGGCCATTTTCTTGACCTGACCGCAGCGGAGTATGATATTCTTTCCATGCTGCTGCAGCACAAGAACGGTTCGGTTTCCCGCGAACAGCTTCTCTATGAGAGTGATCACATAGACGATGACAGTTCCATCAAAAACATCGACGTGATCATTTCACGTATCCGTCAGAAAATCGCCAAGATCGACCCCGATCACGTCTATATCAAACCCATCCGCGGTGTGGGATATATGCTGACCGACAGGCTATGAAGAACCTCTCCGTTACCACTTTCATCCATATCCTCTTTTCGGTGGCTATCATTATTCTGGTGGCCACCTTCACCCTTTTTCATTTTTGGAACAAAGACAGGCAGAAGATCGATGAGTTCAAGCGTTATCAGCTTATTTCTCTGACATTCCTTTCCAATCTGCGTCTTTATCCTTCACAGCAGGAGCTTGAAAAGCTTTATAAAGAACTGCATGTCAAGCCGATTCCTCCGCAGAAGGTTGAAGAGGTAAAAAAGGAGATCATGGAGCGGGGGGAGACAATTTTCCGGGGCGGTTCCCAGCTGCTTGGGCAGGTACGTGTCTTTAAACTCGATGGCAAACGCTATATTTACGTGCAGCGTATGAGTTACAATTTACTGCTTAAAGATGCAGCGCCTGAAAATTTCTTTTTTGAAATTGCAGTTACCCTTGGGGTGATTTTAATTGTTTTGCTGCTGTTGCTCTACTTTGCAGTGCTTAAAAAACTCTATCCTCTCAAAAAGCTGCATCAGCAAATCCAGCGTTTTGCACAGGGAGATATGAATGTCGAAATTACCTATGAACACGATGATGAGATAGGAAAGATCGCGAAGAGTTTCGACGATGCCATCAAGCATATCAACCACCTGAGTACGTCGAAAAACCTCTTTATGCGAAACCTGATGCATGAGCTTAAAACCCCTATCACAAAGGGGCGTATCGTCGTTGAAATGCTCGATGACGAAGCAACCAAAAAGGTACTTATCCGTGCCTTTGAACGTATGAACGAGCTCATCTCCGAACTGGCAGAGATCGAGAGGGTCACCACACAGAGTTTTGAGCCTAATTTTGAGTATATTATGCTGAGTGAACTCATTGAAGAGAGTAAAGACCTGCTGATGTCTGAGGGGAGTTGTGTTCAGACTGAAGTAGAAGAGATGGCGCTTACAACCGACAAGAAATTGATGGTACTTGTACTTAAAAACCTGTTAGACAATGCACTCAAGTACGGTAAAGACAAGTGCGCCCTGCTGCGTACCCATAACGGTACTATAGAGGTAGTCTCCAAAGGGGATCCGCTTGAACACCCTCTCTCCTACTATACGGAACCTTTTTCCCAGGCAGAAAAACGCAGTGCAGGTTTTGGGTTGGGACTCTACATTGTTGACAGTATCTTAAAGAAGATCGGTTACCGGCTGGGATATCGACACGAAGAGGGGAACAATATTTTTATGCTGGTACCGGAGAAGTAGCGTTGAGTATTGAGCGCTGAGCGTTCAGGTGAGAAGCTGAAGCTTTCGGTTCTTTTTTTGTCATCCCGCATTTGATGCGGGATCTTGACGTTGTTTCAGTATTTTAT
>WGDG01000281.1 GCA_015493425.1 Sulfurovum sp. | reverse complement strand
ATGCCATCCCCGGAGGCATTGCACCCATTGGGAAATCAAGCTGATGCTGACCGTTATTGATGACGTGCAGCACCTGCGCTTTGGTCATACGTGAAGTGAAGTCCTGCGCTTTCCCTGAAAGTCCGTCCCCCGTTGTTCCGTGACATGGTGCACACTGTACCAGGAAAATCGATTCACCCATCTGCTTCAATGTCTCTTTGTCGGCATTTTTATGTACCGCTTCAAACTTTTTGTTATACGCTTTGACCTCTTCATTGTATTGACCGATTTGGCTAAACGCATTGACAGGATAACCTACTGTCCAATACCAAAGTGCCCAAATCAGTGTACCGAGGAAAGAGTATGCCCAACCGGAAGGAAGTTCGTTTTTATACTCACCAATGCCGTCCCAGTTTTCTTCTGCAAGCTCACCTTGCGCTTTATCTGTCTTCATCTGAGCGATATATTTCGCTGCCACACCAAACGCGAGTGTCGCAATTGCAACAGCACCAAGCATGGTGATAGCGTTGATCGGGTCACTCAGGTCAATATGCATTTGCTTTACAACGATCAGTGTCGCTACAATCAGTATCGCTGCAAATGCCAATGCCTTAATTACTAATGCATTCATTTATTTTGCTCCTTGTTATCAGTCGGGAGAGGGTCAGAACTATTGACCGGCGTAGAATCGAGCTCGTCGTCAAGCGCGATCTTCCCCAGTTTTTCATAATCCTTCTCTCCTTTTTTTTCACTCCTGTAAAGGTACACAATGTACCAATACAACATCACCACCAGGAAAATGGTCATAAAGAAACTCGCATATCCTTGTAGTTCTCTAAGTCCCATTTGCTTACTTTTTCGCCTCGTAGCGGCTTGATCCAAGGCTGTTAAGATATGCGATGAGTGCTACCACTTCTGGTACTTTCCCTGCTGCTACCGCATCTTTTACATCCTTGTTTTTCATGTCTGCAGCGATTTTTCTCGCTTCAGCCAATACTTTCGGCTTATATGCTTCCCATGCAGCTTTACCAGGCTTAATGTCATCACCGTACGGTACGTTGAATACATTTTTAACTGTCACTGCTTCTGCATATGCTGTTTCAAGATCCGCGATGTTCTTGAACTGATGCTTGTATGCAGGCATGATAGATCCCGGTACAACAGAACTTGGTTCCCACATATGGTTTTCATGCCAGTCAGTTGTTCTGTAGTTCCCTACACGGTGCAGATCCGGCCCGGTTCTCTTTGAACCCCAGAGGAATGGTCTGTCGTATGCATACTCACCAGAGAGTGAATACTGACCATATCTGTCTGTTTCCGCTTTGAACGGACGGATAAGCTGTGAGTGACATGCAATACAGTTGTCTTTTTTATAAACCTCTTTCCCTGCAAGCTCAAGAACAGTGTAGGGACGAAGTCCTTCTACCGGTCTTGACGCTTCGGCGAAGTTTGGCAAGATCTCGATGAGTCCTGCAAATGCGATAACCACAAATACACCTACCGCAAAGAAAAACGGTCTTTTTTCCAACCAATGAAACATAACCTACCTCCCTTATGCCATAGGTGATCTAAACTGTGGTTCTTCAGAGAGTTCTCTTGAAGAAGTCATTGTTTTGATCATGTTGTAAGCGAACATTGCAAAACCAGTTACATAAAGTACACCGGCAAGTGCTCTGATCGCATAGTATGGGTGAAGTACTGTAACAGTATCGATGAATGAATACATCAGGTTACCGTATTCATCAACTGCTCTCCACATCATACCCTGTGTAATACCTGCAATCCACATAGATGTGAAGTAAAGTACAACCGCTGTAGTCTGAATCCAGAACTGTGCTTCAATCAATTTCTTGGAGTAAATCTCTCTTTTGAACATTCTTGGAGCCATGTGGAAAAGACCTGCCATGATCATGAAGGCAACCCAACCAAGTACACCGTCGTGAACGTGACCTGGAATCCAGTCAGTAAAGTGTGCAATTGCATTGACTGACTTAATCGCCTGGATTGGTCCTTCAAGCGTTGAAAGCATATAGAATGTAGATGCCAATACCATGAACTTGATCAGTGGGTTCTCAGTCAGCTGGTTCCACTCACCTTTCATAGTAAGGAGCATGTTGATCGCTGAACCCCAAGATGGGAGGATAAGCACAACGGAGAATACTGAACCCATTGTCTGCATCCAGTCTGGTACAGTTGACCACAGAAGGTGGTGTGACCCTGCCCAAAGATATACGAACATCAGACCCCAGAAAGAGAGGAGTGAAAGTTTGTAAGAATAAACTGCCTGACCAGACTCTTTTGGCAGGAAGTAGTAGATCATTGCAACGATAGGCACCGTAAATACGAATGCAACCGCATTATGTCCCCACCACCACTGTACCAGTGCGTCGTTTGTACCGGAGTACATAGAAACAGAGTGCATCATGCTACCGAGATTTCCAGATGTGAAGTATGTAGGAATTGCCATGTTGTTGAAGAGATAAAGCATTGCTACCCCGAGGAAACATGCAATGAAGTACCACATGGAGATATAAAGCGCTTTTTCTCTTCTGATACCGATCAGTCCAAACATCGCTACACCCCAGAGTACCCAAATCACTACGATAAGGAGATCAAGAGGCCATTCCATTTGTGCATACTCTTTTGACTGTGTAATCCCCATCAGTTCGGTTACTACCATTGCTGTAGCAGCAATGAGATAAAGCGCAAACTGCAATTTACCGACAAACATGATAAATTTGGATTCCGCCATAGATACTTTCAGTACCCTTTGTGCAGAGTAGTAGAATGTCGCAAAAACACCACTTACTGTAAACCCGTAAATCACGACGTTCGTGTGAAGTGGTCTAAGTCTTGAGAACGTACCGTATTCACCGAATAGGTAGTTCAGTTCCGGAAATGCCAATTGTGCCGCGATAAGCGTACCAATCAGCATCCCCACAAATCCAAACAAAATTGCTGTATATGTATACAATTTTGCTACGGAATAATCGTATTCCAATGCTGCGTTTGACTGCATGCATACCCCCTTGTAAAAATTTATGTTGTAACTAATAACAACATTCAGCGTTAATTATAGGTTAACTTTTCCCATATGAAGCTTAAAGAAGTGGGGTAAAAAAGGCTTTTGTTAAAAATTGTTTAACAAAAAATGCAAAATCGTAGCAAAGTTCGCTGTCATGGGGCTTTGCAGAGGGATTAATAGGAGAAAAGGACTCCTATTTAAACGTAAAAAAGGCGATTTTTTACGCCTTCCCCTTGGCCTGTTGGATAGAGTGGATATACTGATAGTCTATCTTGATATCAGGCTCTTTTGGGAGGTGTTTGGCAAGCCGTCCCAGCATCCCTTCAAAGTCTTCAAAGAGGTAGTTTGCCATAGATCCAGGGATGGGGTTGATCTCGTTAAGAAGCACTTCCCCCTCATGTACAAAGAAATCACAGCGAATAATACTGCCTCTAAATAGAGGATCGTAAATGGTTTTGAAACTTTCTCTTATTTTTTCTCTCATCTCATCAGAGATGTCTGCTGCCAGGACTTGCGCGTCTCGGGCAAAATCCATATACTTTTTTTCAAAGTCAAGAAACTCCTCTTTATGCGGCTCTTCAACAATGGAGAGTTCCCATGCATCAGTCAGGCAGCCTGCCTGGTTGTACTCTTTGACACCTTCAAGGAAAGGCTCGACAATCACATCGTTGTCAAACTCGAACGCAACATCAAGTGCATAGTCAAGCTCGCTCTCATGTTTAACAATGCTCACACCTATACTGCTGCCAAGGCGAACCGGCTTGATAATAACCGGGTATGCCATAGAAATCTTCCGTTCACCGTTCTTGCGCAGATGCTCATAGGCAACTGTTTTGATTCCAAGACTCTGGGCAAGATATTTTGTATAAAGTTTGTTATAAGAAAGTGCGGAAGCTTCCAGACGTGGTGAAATGTAGGGGATACCGAAGAATTCCATGAGGGAAGCAACCTTTCCGTCCTCTCCGTCACGTCCGTGAATAAGGTTGAGCAGCACATCAAATACTATCTGCTTACCGCCAAGCATACCCTCTGTAAAGAATCCACCCTTCTTAAGTATCAGCTTTTTCCCTTTTTTATACGCTCCCGAAGAGAAGAGTTTGGAGTTGATCTTGTCTGTATCGACAAGATATAAATCACGGTTGGCATCGACAAAGATGTATGTCAGTGTACTCTTTTTGAGTACCTTTTTCATTGTAATGGCAGAAACAATACTGATTTCATGTTCAAAACTTGACCCGCCAAACAGGATTGCGATATTCATAGTTATTCCCTAATTTCTAATTTTATATCATTTTTGCAAATTCGCCAAAAATATAGGCACTTTCATGCGGTCCCGGGCTTGCTTCCGGGTGATGCTGTACTGACATGATGGGTGCTTCTTTATAGCGCAGCCCCTCAATGGTATTGTCAAAGAGGTTTACGTGTGTCACTTCTGCAACTTCTACGATATTGTCAGGGACATTATAGTTATGGTTTTGCGCTGTAATCTCTACCGTACCTGTCTGCGTATTCTTCACAGGATGGTTACCACCATGGTGACCGAACTTCAGTTTGTACGTATCATACCCGTGAGAGATAGAAAGCAGCTGATGCCCCAGACAGATACCGAACATTGGAACTTTTGCAGCAATAAGCTGCTTGATCTTTTCCTGCTCCTCTTTGAGGATGAGCGGATCACCGGGTCCATTGGAGAGGAAGACACCGTCGATCTCTTTTGACTCGAACTTTCCGATGATCTCTTCGGCACGCATGGAGTTTGGTACTACGGTTACTTCCATACCGGCATGGGTGAGTTCATTGAGGATATTACGCTTGATACCAAAATCGAGTGCAATAATCTTTTTGGTGGTATTGGGCTTTTCATACTCAAAGGTAAAGGCATTATAACGCGCTTCTGTATGTACGTAAGGCTCTTTGGTGCTTACCTGTTCAATGTAGTTGATCTCTTCAATCCGAGGCGAGGTTTCAAGTACTTTTCTCAGCTCCGCCTCATCATGTACTTCTGTGGAAGCAACCATCATCATTGCCCCTTCGCTGCGAAGCATTTTGGTTAAAAATCGGGTATCTACATCTGCAATACCCAGTACATTTTCACGCTTGAGCAGTGCATCGAGACTCTCTTCTGAGCGGAAGTTTGAAGGGTGCGCCTGGTAGGAGCGTACGATAATACCTTTACAATAGGCACCTTTGCTCTCCATATCCTGTGCATTACAGCCTACATTGCCGATTTCGGGCATGGTGAAAGTCACAAACTGTCCTGCATACGAAGGATCTGTAACAATCTCCTGATACCCAGTCAAAGAGGTGTTAAAGACAATTTCACCAACCGCCGTCCCTTCTGCACCGAAACTCTTCGCTTCCAACATCAGACCGTTTTCAAAATACAAGCTTACTTTATTCATTTTACTCTCCTTGGTGCGTGGTTACGCACCCTACATTCTCTTTTCGGTGCGTGATAATGCACCCTACTGCTACAGCATGCCTCTTTTTGCCAACTCTTCCTGATAGAGTCTGTCATACAAAAGCTCATAATCCTGGGAGCCAGGAACGATCTCACGTTCCATGTTTCTGATCTTTTCATAGACAATATCATCAATCTCATCGAAGGCATCGGCAAAGGCTTTGAAAGATTTGAAGATGACGTTCTTCACCTGGTTGTCACTAACACTGTACTCTGCCAGATAGTTCTCATAGAGTTCATCAAGGATCACGTGTGCAAGATCGTTGTAGCGGTCGTCATAATTCATGATCACCCCGTATTCCGGTGCCATCTTCTTCTTGATCATAAAGAAAAGCTGACGTTCATCGGCATGCTGAAACTCGATCTCGTCGTAGTTCTCATCAAGTATTTTCTTAACCTGTTCATCTAGTGCACGTTCCTTGGCAAGGTTCTCGTCAATAATGCGTTTGGCAACCTCTACAACCGCATCTTTACCTTTTGGAAGTGTTACAAAAGGAGCATTTGCCAAATCGATCCCTATCTTGGTTGCTACATATCCCGTTTGTTGTGGTTTCAATCTCATTGCTTGATACTCCTTGTGTTTTATTGTTTCTTAACGCATTCACGCAGGTAGGCACAAGGCCGGCTACTGCTTTTATCGTACGATGGTATCTTCTCTTTCCGGGCTTGTTGAAATAATGCCGATCTTAGTGCCGATCATCGCTTCAAGCGCCTCTATATATGACTTTGCCGTCTCAGGAAGTTCATCAAAAGTACGTACACCTTCCGTCTTCTCCCAGCCCGGGAACGTCTTGTAGATGGCTTTGACATCTTCAAGATCGTACGGTACATAGTCGATCTCTTTGCCTTCAAATTCATAGGCAACACAGACTTTGATCTCATCAAATCCGTCAAGTACATCGAGTTTCATCAAGGCTACCTGATCAACACCGTTGACACGTACCGCATGACGCATTGCCACAGCATCGAACCAGCCGCAGCGTCTCGGACGTCCTGTGGTGGTGCCGAACTCGTGGCCGTTTTTTCTCAGCCTGTCACCTTCTGGTCCAAAGTCTTCACTTGGGAAAGGACCGTTGCCCACTCTGGTACAGTAGGCTTTAGCAATGCCTGTCACTTTTCCAATATCTTTGGGGTTGATGCCAAGACCGGAGCAGGCACCTGCACTCACTGTCGTAGAGGAGGTAACATAGGGGTAGGTACCGTGGTCGATGTCAAGCATCGTTCCCTGTGCACCTTCAAGCAGTACCTTTTTGTCTGCATCGAGAATATCCCACATCAGCTGTGTCGTATCGCAAATGAACGGTGCCAGCACTTCTTTGTAACTCCGAAGTTCTGCAAGCAGTTCACGCTCTGCCGGTGCTTCGACACCCATCGCATCGAAGACCGGCTTGTTGATAGCGAAAAATTCCATGATCTTTCCGGTCAGCTTTTCAGGATGCAGCAGCTCACCCAGGCGATGTCCTACACGGGCAACCTTGTCACCGTAAGCGGGTCCTATCCCCTTTCCGGTCGTGCCGATGGCTTTATCACCTTTGAGACGCTCACGTGCCTGATCGATCTGTGCATGATAAGGCAGCAGAATGTGTGCTTTGTCTGACAGGAAAAGTCGTCCTGTGAGATCGTCAAACTGTTCCATCTCCTTAATGAAGTCGACAGGAGAAAGCACAACACCGTTACCGACAATATTTTTGGCTTCCGGATTGAGTACACCAGAAGGGATCAGGTGCAGCGCATACTTTTTATCACCAATGACAATGGTATGCCCTGCATTGTGTCCGCCTGCAAAACGGCATACATAGTCATTTGTCTGCGCCATGTGGTCGACAATCTTTCCTTTGCCTTCATCACCCCACTGGAGTCCTACAATCAAATCTGCTTTACTCATTTTTCTTCCCTATTCAATTTACTCACGATACACGCATCGGTATAGAGCGCAAAGCCTGCTGCTTCCATACCGTCAATGGTATAAACACCCCCCATGGCCAACAGACTGTTGCCTTCAAACATACGGAAGGTCAGCGAATCATAGTAACGCATTTTGGCATAAAAAAGCGGTGAAATCACCATTTTCTCATACGCTACGGTCAAGGTAGCAACTTTAATTTTCTCCAGTTCATCACGAATATCATCCGGAAAAGCACTGAGATCTTCAAGATCCTCAACTGTATTCAAACGTACCAGCTGTTCTATCCATGGCAGGTCACTCTTCATAATCTGCTCTACATGCATTGCTTTGAGGAGTTCAAGCGATACACCGTACTTTTCATTCAGAAGGTGCGGAATGCGAATATTGGCAACCTGAAGCAAAGGGCTTGCACCTATCTCGTTGAGCAGCATACTGCTTGTACGGACAATTTCTTCAAAACTGCCTCCGAGGATTTCTGCACCCACCTGATACTGCTCTTTTGTAGGAAAAGAGAGAGTAGGCTGAATGTAAAACCACTTCTTCGACTCTGTCGTACGCCCCAGTCTTTTGGTCGCAATACGTACTACGTCTGCCGTAGAATCTGCGCGAAGCGTTACTTCGTGATTTTCTGCGTCATTAAGGCGTACCAATGGTTTTTTGTCTTCAAAATACTCATGCTGGTGGTAGGAGAAAAGCGGTGTGACAATCTCTTCAAAACCAAGGTTCTCCAGCATCTCGGCAGAGACAAATTCAATCTCACGCTTTATGCGTGCCGACTGTCCGAAATAGAGCTTCGATCCGCTTGGGATCTCGTGTTCAAATATCATGCACCCTCTTTTTTCAGCGTACTTTTGAAGTACTCTTCGTTAAATACACGGCTTGCTGTACCGTCATAGTCGCGTCTGCCGAGTTTGGCCAGTACCAGTTCCACAGCATTGACCACCCAAACCATTTCATAAGGCTCGATAAGACCCATCTGGTTGATACGGAAGATCTTGCCCTTGAGATGATCCTGCCCTCCGGCGACATTGACACCAAAATCGGTTTTAAGAAGATCACGGATCTCCTTGGCATTGACATCATCTATCGTTGTCATAGAACGCGCAGGTACTTTGGGATAGGAATGCAGTCCCAGCGCTTCAAGCGCAAAACGTGTCGCTTTGGCACGGCGTGCGGTATCGCAATAGAGTTTGCCAAGTCCCCCGCCCTCTTTGATCTGCTTGAGGACGGCACCCAGTCCGATAACAAGCGTGGTCGCAGCAGTGTATGCTGTTGTGTTCTGGCGCTGTTTTTTGATCTCGCTTGCAAGGTTGAGGTAATACCCCTTTCCTTCACCGATTTTTACAACTGCGGCTTCACTCAATCCTACAATTGCCAGCCCCGGAGGCAGCATCAGCGCTTTCTGGCTTCCTGCAATCAGTGCATCAATATGGCTCACATCGATACGCTCTACACCTACTGCGGTAATACCGTCGGCGATCACCATCACATCAGAACGCTCTGCTTTAACCGCCTTCGCAATCTCTTCGACAGGATGCCTGAGACCGCCCGCAGACTCACTGATCTGTATGGCGATCGCATCAATGGCGGGGTTGGCCTTGAGCACTTCAAGCACCTCCTCAACCGTTGCAGGCGTATCCCACTCATGTTTGATCTCGACATTGTTCAGCCCGTGTGCTTTGGCAATCTTGCCGAAACGCTCACCGAACTTTCCTGCATTGATATTGAGCAAGGTATTGTGACAGAGGTTGATGACTGCCGCTTCCATTGCTCCTGTTCCTGTGGAGGCAATCATGACCACCTCATCAGTTGCCATCAGCTCAAAAAGCAGTTCTCTGGTCTCTTTGAAGATCGCTTCAAACTCAGGTGTTCGGTGGTGCAGTGTCGGCTCTGCCATTGCAAGGCGTACAGACTCTGGTACAGGGGTTGGTCCGGGAGTAAAAAGTAACATAAACTGTCCTCGTAAAACCGCATTTGTGACGGCATAATTGTGAGGATTATAGCCAAAAAGCGGTTAGAGACGGGTAAAGCTCAAAGTTTCCGTAGGGAAATGATGGGTAGTTTGATCAACTTTCCAAGCAAAAAAACAGTTGCAAAATAACGATAGAAAGGTGTATAATGGAGTATTGAGCACATGAGGAGAAATAGAATGAAAACACTCAAAAACAACCTGTTTGAAAGTATCAACGCCATCAATGAAAAAGTCGTTCACATTCGCCACGACCTACATATGCATCCGGAACTCTCCGGTCACGAAGAGCATACCAAATATCTCGTCAAAGGTATACTTGAAGCAAGCGGCTACGAGATAAAAGAGAGTGACAGGCATTATGGACTGGTTGCCGATCTACGTGTGGATGAAAACGCAAAAACCGTCGCTATCCGTGCCGATATGGATGCCCTGCCCATCGAAGAGCAAACACAAAAGCCTTATGCTTCCCGGGAAAAGGGCATCATGCATGCCTGCGGGCACGACAGTCACACTGCCATTGCGCTGGGAACCGCCATTGCAATGGCACAGCACAAAGAGGCACTTCCGGGGAATGTGCGTTTCATTTTTCAACCCTCCGAAGAGAGCAAGGAAGGGGGCAGTGTGGAGATGATCGAAGAGGGAGCACTCGAAGGTGTTGACGGCATTTTCGGACTGCACGCCTATCCTTACCTTAGAACAAGACAGATCGGCTATAAATACGGCGTCATGATGGCCTCTGCCGATATCTTCACGATTGAGATTTTCGGGAAATCAGCACACGGTGCACGACCGCACGAAGGGGTCGACGCCATTCTGGTCACCGCAATGATCGTCAACTCTCTCAACCACATTGTTTCACGTAAAATTGACCCGCTGCATCCGGCAGTTATTTCACTTGGCACCATTGAGGGAGGGAAAGCTTCCAATATCATCTGCGACCATGTTGTTCTCAAAGGCACTGTACGTACCATCAATGAAGAGGTACGCAGCAATATCCCCGAAATGATGAAGAGTTCCATTGATGGGATCTGCAAATCAATGGGAGCAACCTATAATTTCGACTACGAATTCGGGCAACCTGAACTCATCAATGACGATGCCATGGTAGACATCGTCGTAGGTGAAGCCAAAGAGATCATTGGCGAAGAGAACTGCATCGACCTCAAAGACCCGGTCATGGGAGGGGAGGACTTCTCCGAATACCTCAAGATCGTTCCCGGGGCATTCTTCCGTTTGGGCACCTGCAACGAAGCCAAAGAGACCTGCATCTCGCAACACAACAGCCGATTCGATGTTGACGACGATGCCCTGCAGTACGGTATGAAAATCATGGGAGCAAGTGCACTCGCATTCCTCTCGAAAAAGGAGGAGTGATGCCCCAAAGCGTAGTTCTCAAAGTTCCGGCACAACACAAATACATCAAGCTTGTCGAAGACACCCTTCGCGATGTCTGTGCAGCTTCCGAATTCAATGAGACAGATCTCGGTGCCGTTACAGAAAGTAGCAAAGAGCTGGTGGAGAATGCCATCGAGCATGCCTATCCCGGGGAGGAGGGATATGTGCAGATCTCTGTTCATCCTTTTGAAACAGGCGTACGTGTCGATGTCCATGACTGGGGTGTGCCTATGTCACACAGTAAATACCAGAGTGTTCCTCTCGATCCAAATGCTTCAAAGGGCTTCAACCGTATCTACCGGCTTGTCGACCGTTTTGAATACAAAAACCTTGGCAAAGAAGGTAAAAAGTTCATTATCATCAAATACCTCTCACACCCCGTACACAAACGCAAGAAGACTACACCGGCATTACACCCTTCACAGACAACTGTACCGGATAACATTCCTGTTACCATCAGGGATTTTCAGGAAGGGGATGAAGAGGGTATCGCCTACCTTATTTACAAAAATTACGGCCACAGCTACATCAAGGAAAGTTTTTACTACCCCCGCCGTATCGCCCGGGAGCATGGAGAGCGCTTTTACTCTGTCGTTGCGGAAAGTGAAGGAAAGATTATCGGCCACTTCGCCTTTGTACTGATCCCCGAATCTACCATTGCCGAGATAGGCATTGTTGTTGTCGATCCACGCTACAAAGGACACGGTATTATGAACAGAATGATCGAGCGTATTCTTCAAAAGGCTCAGTCAGTGGGACTTGATGCGGTCTTCGGCGAAGCGATCATGTATCATGTCTTCAGCCAAAGGAGCAATCTGCGGCACGGGTTTTCCGAAAGCGCACTGATGATCGGGAGAACGCCGGCAGATATTACCCTTGAGAACAATGAACTGACAAAAGTGGAAAAACGCGGTGCTGTCCTGATAGGATACAAATTCTTTCAAACATGGAAACGAAAGCTCTTTCTGCCCAATGTCTACAAAAAACAGATTACCAAAACCTACAAAAATGCCGATATCAATTTTAAAAAAGCCAAGACGAACAAGAAAAAAGAGTACACACACGTCTTTCTCTCCTACGAATTCGATCCGCCGACCAATATTGCAACCATCCGTATTGACCGCTATGGCAAAGACTTCAAACGCAAGTTTTTATTGCTGGTGGCACAGCTGCGCGCCAAGCACTGTGACATGATCTACGCCGACGTATCGCTGCAGGATATTCCCCAAATAGAAAAGGTTATCAACATCATGAATAAACGGGGCTTTTTCTACTGCGGAGTTATGTTTTTGTGGCATAAGCAGAAAGACTACCTGCGATTACAGATGAAACACAGCGACAAGGTGGGAAACAAGAATTACGTCTGCTACTCCGACTTCTGCAAAGCGCTCTCACGCTATATCAAAGCGGATGAGAAGCGCTGCAAAGGACTTTAGCACTCCACTTTAGTCCAGTGCCACTGTCTGTTGTCCGATCGCTTTGTAGCGTGCATAGTAGTGTTCGACAAATGCACGTGCTTCAGAATTGAGAGGCAGGAATACGCCCTCTTCTCTCACAGCATAGCGTTTGAGGTAATCATTCGCATCAGCCTTGGCGAGGTAATGTTTTGCCAGCGATTCATACGCCTCTACATAGGCTGCTTTCATCTCTTCGTAACGCTCATAGTGGATAACTATGGTTTCATCATACGTGATAATACCCGAAGCGAAAAGTATATCCAGGTGAATGAGTCCCTCACAGTAGTAGGGCAGCACTTCACCCACTTCACGCCACGCCATGAGCCCCACCGCACGACTGACAAGATCATCGACAATGTGATGCTTGAGTGCCTCCTCTTCATGGCGGAAAAATGCCATCAGTCCGCCTGTTGTGGCTTTGAACTCCTCGATATTCTTGAACTGTCCTGTGGCATTCATCGCTGTTTCGGTATCGCTGTCGATCCAGAGGATATGCCCATACTCATGCCCTATGGTGGAAATGTCATAGATCTTGTGCCAAAGCTCAGGCTGCTCTTTGGCAAGGGTACGCTGTGTGCGTACAAACGCTTCTCCCATCACTTCAACAGAGAGTTTCATGATCGGCTTGGCGATCTTGCTTTGAAGGACAAAATCGGCATAAGCAAAGATCTTCTTGCCAAGCTCGGTGCTCACTTGCTCATCGTTGGGGACGACCTGTGCAGAGAAGAGTCCGTTAAACTCCGCTGCGTAGTAGAGCATCGGCTGTCCGATATAAAGCTGTGTTCTATCCACCTGCAGCAGATTTTTTGCCATGGTCTGTTCTGCCGAGCCGCCAAACTTCTGTGCCATCTCATAGGCAAAGAGCTTGATGTTTTCACGCGTATGTGAGCCCTCCTGCAATCTGGGGTTGACAATACGCAGATCCCACTCCAGTGCTACCGCTTTGCGATAGTGATCTTCATAATACTCCAGTGGATGTCCCACCTGAATAGGCGTCGTCACCGCCATCCAGCGTCTGTCTACCTCTGCCCACATTTTGATGAGTTCATCGGTATTCTTGTGCCCAAAGGCTTCTTTGAGCGCCGTAAAGTAGGCAATCCACTCCTGTTTCTGACCAAAGACCTCGTCTTCATGCTGCTCAAGCAGCGCAATGAGCTGCTCCAGTGCCGTCACAACAGCCGCCGCCTCCTTCTCGAACGCTTCAGCATATGCCAACACCTTGTATTTGGTCTGATTCCCACTCTCTGCTCCCTGCTCATTCTCTTTGACAAGCACAGAGTAGCAGCGGTCTCCCACACACCCTGCTTCACGCTCATCGAGCAGGGACTCTGCCTGAAGCATCTCGAAAACTTTGGCATCATCACCGTTAAAAAGTTCAGAGAGTTCGGGGTTGATCGTATTGATAATATGGTGTGTCCAGTGGCTCTGCCACTCAGAAAGACGCAGCCCTACAAAATGCACACCGAAAATCAGCCCGCGGTAAAACGGCGTCAGGAGCTTTTGCTTTTCAATCCAGCCTATGAAGCTCTCGTGCCGCGTAATATGCAGCATACTGACAAACCCATAGGCAAGCTCTTTTTTAATACGTATCTCATCTTCGCCAAAACCCTCTTTCTCAAGTACCTGCTCGAGCGCATCTTCTCGCAGATTGACAATGCGTGTGAGTGCCGCCATCTCACTCTCTTTGTTCCGCGTAAGGTCTACCAGCTGCAAAAACGCACTGACCACCTCATCCGCCTTGGCATGCCCTTTTGTCTCATCGAGCAAATCATAATAGCCGTTAAGCTCCGCCTGTCTGTCCTGCAGTTCCAGATAGACTACCTGCAGATCATTCATAAATTGTTGTTTTGTCACGCTTTATCCTTTAACATCGCAATAATCGGTTTCGCCAACGCCAATGCTTTGGAGCGATGCGAAATGTCAGATTTCACATCATCATCCAACTCACCCAATGTTTTATCAAATCCGGCAGGGATGAACATTGGATCATACCCAAATCCCTTCTCTCCACGTGCTTCGTTTATCACTTTTCCGTGCATCCATCCATGTACTACATACTCGCCATATTTGCTCACAATGGCAATCGCGGCAGTATAGTATGCTGGGGTCTCTTTCAGTTTTTTGGCTTTCACCGCATCAATGAGTTTATAGAGGTTATCTTTGTCACTTGCATCCTCTCCGGCGTAACGCGCAGAGTAAATACCCGGCTCACCGCCGAGTACCGGTAGAGAGATACCGCTGTCATCCGCTATGACGATATAGTCGTTTCCCAGCTTTTCATAAATAGTACGTGCCTTGATCAGCGCATTCTGCGCAAAAGTCTCTCCATCCTCAACAATTTCGAACGCTCCGAGCAGATCAGAGAAAGGCACCACTTCATTTTTGCACATATGACGAAATTCACGCAGTTTGCCTTTGTTGCCTGTTGCAAGAACCATCTTCATTCGGTTAACCTTCATTTTACTTAATAGGAATATAATTGGGACAAATTTTACCCTATCGGAGATATCAAGATGATTAAAAAGGTTTTACCCTTAAGCCTGATTGTCGCGTTACGCTTTTTTGGACTTTTCATTGTCCTTTCGGTTCTTTCCAGCTATGCCAAAGAGCTTCCCGGAGGAACAGCCTTCCTTGCCGGTATTGCCCTCGGTGGCTATGCACTGACCCAGGCGCTGCTGCAAGTACCGTTTGGTGTCATGAGTGACAAATTCGGACGTAAAAAGACCCTCCTCTTCGGCCTGTTGCTCTTTGCCTTCGGTTCTGCTGTTGCCGCCATGGCAGACAACATTTATGTATTGCTGCTTGGACGTTTCCTGCAAGGTGCCGGTGCAATAGGAAGTGTCGTTACCGCTATGATTGCCGACCAGGTGCGTGAAGATGAACGTGCACATGCTATGGCAATTATGGGTATGGTCATTGCCATGAGTTTTGCCGCAGCCATGATTATCGGGCCAATCGTTGCAGGGTACTGGAGTGTAAGCGCCCTCTTCTGGCTGACTGCCGCACTGGCACTCACTGCCCTGCTCATTCTTTTTACCGCTGTTCCCGAACCGCCACATATCGAGCACCACTACTCAGAAGAGGAAGCCAAGATCAAAGAAGTCTTTAAAGACAAAGACCTTGTACGTATGTACATCACCTTCCTTTTTCACAGTTCAACCATGGCGATCGCCTTCTTCCTCATCCCTATTTTGATGAAAAGCAAGTTCGATATGACACGTATGGATTACTGGAAAGTCTACCTGCCCGCGGTCATCTTCGGAATCATTGCCATGGGACCGGCCGCCGTGCTGGGAGAAAAATACGGCAAAGGCAAAGAGGTTTTT
>WGDG01000280.1 GCA_015493425.1 Sulfurovum sp. | reverse complement strand
CACTTCGGCAATCTTCTCAAGGTGTACCGCTGCCTTGCCGCTGTCAATGGCCTCTTTTGCCATTTCAACAGCTTCCTGAATATCCCGTGCCTTTCTGTCGGCAAAAAGAGCGAAAGCGGCATTGAGCAGTACAATATCACGTTTTGCACCCTGTTCTTTTCCGGAAAAAATATCACGGGTAATCTGCGCATTATGTTGCGCATCTCCACCTAAAATTGCCTCTTTTGGTGCCTTTTTGAATCCGTAGGTTTCCGGGTCTATCTCACCTTCACTGATATGTCCGGCTTCCACATAGGCAAAGTTGCTGTTTGCTGAAAGGGAGATTTCATCCATCCCATCCTGCGCACTGACAACATAAGCACGTTTGGCACCCAGCTCCGCCAGAGCCTCAGCCATTCTTCTGATGAAAGAAGGATCAAACACACCCAGCAGGTATTTTTGCGCACCGGCAGGGTTGGTAAGGGGCCCCAGAATATTGAAAATAGTACGGTGATCGATCGATCTTCTAATCGGCATAATGTGCTTCATTGCCGGGTGATGGTTCATGGCAAAAATAAAAGCAAATCCGGTCTCTTCAAGCATCTTCACCTGTGCCTCTACAGGCAGATTAAGATTAATACCGAGTGCTTCAAGAACATCGGCTGAACCGGACTTTGAGGTAATGGAGCGGTTGCCGTGCTTGGCAACCACACATCCCATCGATGCAAGCAGTAAAGAAACAGTCGTGGAAATGTTAAAGCTTCCGCTCTTGTCACCACCTGTGCCGACCACATCGATTGCCTTTGCACGAAGCTCTTCGGAGATTGGCAGTTTCACCGAATGCTCCCGCATCACAGATGCTGCCGCAGCAATATCCGCACCGGTTTCACCCTTCTCATAAAGATCAACCAGAAACTGACGCGCTTCATCCTCACCCATCTCGTTGTTAAACAACCGCTCAAATTCATTTCTCATATCCATTTTACACCTTCTCATCAAAAAGCTTTTCTATTTGTAAAGAAAAGCATATTACAGCTCTTTAACGTATTCTTCTTTTTGCGATTTTGGGATCGTCTTTGTTACCGGTATTTCAAGGACTTCGTAAGACTTTGACCCTTTAAGGTACTCTATGGTGATCTTGTCACCTATTTTAATATCTTTGCTGGCTTTGGCCTTCATACCGTTAACGTAAACCACACCGCTTTTAAGCATATCAGTTGCGATAGTCCGCCGCTTGACCACATTGACCGCACTCAGCCATTTATCTACACGCATGGATTTCCTTTATTCGGTGTTGTAAGGGTACAACACCTTTAGATATTATTGCTTAAACATCGCCTCGGCTTCTTTTGCGAACTTGTTTCCCTTCATTGTCAGGTTTCCCATCTTGTTGATAAGTCCGTCACGTTTAAGTTCATTCACAAGCTTCTTTGCTTCAGCAGGCGAGTAGCTTCCCGTCGCTATTAGAGAGTCTATCACCTCTTCAAGCGATTCACCTTTCTGCTTCTTGAGAATACCCAACAGTGTCACACGTTTGAGAAGTTTTTTATCTTCACTGTTCATGGTGCACTCCTTCACATCTTACTGCTTGAACATCGCCTCAGCTGCTTTGGCTTCGGTGAGTCCCTTGAGTGTCAACTGCCCATCGAGAAGATATTTGTCCGCTTTGAGCTCTTTAAATATTCCTTTTGCCTCTTTGAGGGTATACATACCGGTTCCTACCAGTACATGCATCACCTCATCGAGTGTTTCATCAGGCTTACGGTTCATAATACCAAGCAGTGTCACCTGTTTGAGCAGTTGTTTGTCTTCGTCGTTAATGATGTATCCCTTAATGTAGTTCTTCATTGAGTTTGACTTCACGTGTACTTCTACGCGCGATGATCTCACCGGTTGTAGAGTCCTGTCGGTAATGAATACCGTTGAGTCCCTGGAGTTCTTCACCTTTGAAGGTTGTTTTGTTTTCCAGTTTTGCATCAGGGTTGGCTGCTTTGATCTTTTCAAGCTCTTCAGGTGCTATCTTCACTTTGGTACCCGCAAGTACAGTTACACCCGCATCGACGATACAAGCATCACCCAGCGGCAGTCCGGTTACGGAGTTGGCACCCAGCAGGGTGTTCTCTCCGATGCTGATCGGGTTGCCGTCCGTACCGCTGAGTACACCCAGGATACTCGCACCTCCGCCCACATCAGAACCGCTGCCAACGATCGCTGAAGAGCTGATACGCCCCTCTACCATTACAGGACCGAGTGTTCCGGCATTGAAGTTAATGTAACTTGCACCCGGCATCACAGTCGTACCTGCCGCAAGCTGCGCACCCATACGGACTTTGGAACTGTCAAGAATTCGAGTATTGTCATCAGGAATAATGTGCTGCAGGAATCTTGGGAATTTGTCTACCGAATCAACCGCAGGGTAGGTACCGTTCAGCTTCATCTCGATCTCGTTCTCTCTGAGCCACTCAAGCTCGTATGGTGTATTGCCTACCCATGCGACGTTGGAGAGGATGCCGAACGCCCCGTTTAGGTTCACCTTGCGAAGCTCTGCTTTTCTCAAAGAAAGCGCATAGAGTTTCAGGTAAACAGCTTCTACACTCTGTGGAGCTGCATCTTCAAAAAGAAATACAATACGGTAGTCTTTACCAATGTCTTCCATTGCCGCAAGTGTTTTAATAACCTGTACATTTTTATGTGCATCGCCTGTTGCTTCGGGGATGTATGGTGCAAATGCCGCCATCGCATTGGCAACAAAGTTGTCATTAATTGTCGCGACGAACTCACTGCCGCCAAAGTCTACGTTACACTTGGCTTCCTGCAGCGCTCTGATGAAGACTGCCGCCGAACCGAAGTTCTCTTTCCAGTTAATCAGAGGAAAACTTGCCTGAAGGATTTTCTCTGCATTCTTCTGTCCTCTGTCTACACGTGCAATACCGAACGCCAGCGGCTCTCTGTACCCCTCTTGTGCCGTTGTCTCTGAATCCAGTCTTTTGAATTCATCTGTGCTTGTCAATGTTTCGATTGCCATACATACTCCTAAAAAATGATAATTATAATGTGGAGGATTATACTCGGATTTATTTAAATTCGTGTAAAATGCGCGCCATGAAACACTTAAGAGGCTATACCAGACGGTACTTTTCCCTTGCCATTATTGCGATGTACTCGACACTGCACAAGCTCTGCATGCTTGACAGCAACTATCAGTACCACAAACTGGCATACTCTCCCCTGCCTCACAAAACGGCACCGCCTGCCGACTAAATCCCAATTAAATATTATTTCAATGAACCCGCAGGGTGTATAACCATGCACCTTTCATGATGTTACATATTCAGAACAAACACCACAAGATGCGTGGTTACGCACCCTACGGACGTATACAATAAAAACAAGGAAAACACAATGAAAACAACCACACTTAGTCTTGTTGCAGCAGCACTGCTGACACAGACCCTTTTTGCTGATGAAAACCTCGGTGAAATTACCGTCACCACTCCCGCACAAACAACACAGACACTTGATGAAGTCACCTCGGATGTCACTGTCATTACAGACAAAGAGATTGAGGACAGAGGTTACACCACCGTAGCACAGGCATTGAGCTCAGTTGCAGGTATCTCCGTTGTGAGCAACGGCGGACTTGGGAAAAATACTTCGGTATATCTGCGCGGAATGGACAGTAAACATACGCTCGTCCTCATCGACGGCGTCCGATACAATGATCCAACCTCCTTAAACGGCGCACCCTGGGCAGACCTGATGGTCGATGACATTGCCCAGATCGAAGTGGTCAAAGGGGCACAGTCAGGCATCTGGGGTGCCGATGCCAGTGCCGGTGTCATCAATATCATCACCAAAAAAGCAAAAAAAGGCACCCATGCTTCCGCACATGTGGAAAGAGGCAGTTTCGATACATGGAAATACGGTGCATCCGTTTCACATGCGACCGATACTTACTACCTTAAAGTTGCCTATGACGTGGTCGATACAAACGGATTTACGGCACAGGCTCCCTATGGCAAAGATATTGATCAGTATGAGGATGATCCTTACCGAAACAGAACCCTTAACGTACAAGCGGGAATCAATATTGACACCAATAACCAGCTTTCACTTTCCCATACGCGTATTGAAGGCAATGGTGACGCAGACCCGTTTGGCGATCCGGATGGTGCCTATCATTTAGAAAGTACTTACAGGTTTACAAAACTCAACTTTCACCACAAAGACAGTGTTGAAGAGCTGAATATGTATGCACAGCGTTCTGACTTCAGCCGCTATTATCCGGATGCCGGTATCTTTGGTACACCCAACTTTGACGGTAAAATAGATGAGTTTGGTGTCAACTCCAAATTTGCTTACCGTACCAAAGATTTTATCCTTGTAGGTGTCGACAAAAAGAAATACAGCCATGAAGACGATATTGGCAAACGTTACGACTCCACAGGAATTTTTGCAACCAACACCAATATTTTTGAAGGCTTCCTTGGTGGCACAACTATTCTGACAGAATCTCTACGCCATGATAATTTCAGTGACTTCAAAAACAAAACTACAGGAAAAATAGGCCTCAAACATATCCACAGTCACATTAAAGGGCTGACTACCTCATTTAACTATGGTACAGCTTACAATGTGCCGACAATGTACAACCTTTACTCCATGTTCGGCAACCCAAACCTCATCCCGGAGAATATCCACAGCTATGATGTCACTGTTGCTTACAAAGGTTTTAAAGCTACCTACTTTAACAACAGAATTGATGACATGATCGACTTCGATATGGGAACGTATACATATACCAACATCGACGGTACTTCCAAAATTGATGGTATCGAGCTTGCTTATCAAAACGAAATTGTTGAAAACCTGCTACTTAACACCAATTATACACATCTTTTTAGTTTTAAAAATGACAAGGATGAAACACTTGGACGCCGGGCAAAAGAGACATTCAATCTTGCACTCGATTACTATGGTATAGAAAACCTGCACATTGGAACAGAAGTACAGTATGTCGGTGAGCGCTATGACAGAGCCGACAAACAGGGACGACAGACGGGACGATACACTCTCATCAGTTTGACAGCAGACTATCAAATCACCGATGCCATTCAGGTTTATGGTAAAATCGAAAATGCCGGTGACAAATATTACCAGACAGTAGACGGTTATGCAACAAGTCCAAGAGCCTTCTACTTCGGTATCAGAGGCAAGATATAAGCGTATAGGTATTTGTGTGTACAAAGGTGCAGGGTGTTGTCCCCTGACAACACCCATCGTCAAAACGCACAGCAAGCCTAAATATAGCAAAAGGTGTTGTCAGGGGACAACACCCTACGGGATGGATAGATGCATTTAAAAATAATTTTGCTGTTTCTACTAACATTGTATGCCTATGCCAACGAGCGCATCGTCACTCTCTCCCCCGCCATCAACGAGATTGTTTTTGCACTCGGTGCGGGCAATGAAGTGGTAGGCAATACCATCTACAGCACCTACCCCAAAACAGCCCGCTCCCTGCCAAAAGTCGGCGGGTACTTCTCTCCCGATCTGGAGAAGATTGTGGCACTGCGCCCTACGCTGGTACTCATGCAGCCAAACAATCGTGCCCTTGCCAAACGGCTGCAGCGTCTTGGCATCGATACCATGACCGTACACATCGACCGTCTACCTCACATTGAGCAGGCGATCACGCTACTTGGAAAACGGCTGGGGCACACAAAAGAGGCAGCCCAAATTACCCATGCCATTGCCGATGCACTTGCCAATACCAAGGGTATCGTCAAGGGCAAAAAGATCCTCATCGTCTTTGGCTATAACCGTATCATCAAAGGCAACATCTTTGTAGCAGGGCAGAACCTCTACTTCGACGACATCATCAACGCGTCGGGCAACACCAATGCGCTGCACTCCACACGCAAAGGACAGCCGGTGCTCAGTCGTGAGAACATTATCGCACTCAACCCGGATATTGTCATTGTGCTGGCACACGATCTGGACAGAAAGCACCTTGCAAAAGAAGATGTCATCGCGCCGTGGCGCACACTGCCCATTACCGCAGCCAAAAAAGGCGATATTTACCTCATAGACAAAGACTACAGCGGGATTCCAAGCAACAGGCTGGTTTACTTTTTAAAAGATTTCAGGGAGATACTCCATGCCGCTGCACATCACTGACTATAGTGACGAGATACTTCACAACATCTCTTTTGGACTTGAAACAGGCAGCCATCTATGCATCCTCGGTGCCAACGGTGCAGGCAAAACAACCCTTGCCAAAGTACTCTGCGGGCTCATTGACTCTGATGCTGTCACTATAGACGGCAAATCGCTCCGCCATTTGCACAGCACTGCACGCGCCAAAACGGTCAACTACATCCCCTCCAAACTGGAGATATTTGATGCCCATATGCGCGTAGAGGAGCTGTTGGCACTGAGCCACTTTGACACGGCACTGTATATTGGTGACGTACTGAAGAGGCTGCAGATTGCACATCTTCAAGATCACCCCTGCCAAACACTCAGCTCGGGAGAATCACAACTGGTACTGGCTGCTTCGGCACTGCTGCACGGTGCACGCT
>WGDG01000279.1 GCA_015493425.1 Sulfurovum sp. | reverse complement strand
ATTCTTGGCATTATGGGAGGAGAACTGCATGTTACAGGAAAGGAAAACGGTACGGTGTGGCATTTCAGTGGAAGGGTACAAAAGGATATCTGTTTCTTCTATGACAGCAAAGATGTATGCTATACGGCTATTCCGCTTGAAGGAACATTCAATACTGCTACAAAGCAGGTCAATATGTATGCCTTTGATAAACGGGTACATATCAATACGGACAAAGGGCGTATCACGCTTACCGATATCAATATAGACTTGAAACGTTTTATGGAAGAACAGAAAAAATTAATGCATAAAAGTGGAAACAGCAGTATGGGGCTGAAGAAAACGTTTGTCATCATTGGCAAAAAGAGTCAGCTGCGCTACGGAAAGCGAAAACTGGTAACGGACAGTTATGATATTGAAATAAAACCTAACGGCAATATTAAGGCAATAGGAAGCAGTCAGGGTAATATTATCAAACTGACAAAAAAGGGAAAGATACTCACAGTAGAAGTCTTACGCGTTACGGATCGTGTACTGCACCCGCTTATAGGCTTCAACGGGCTGAAACAGGGGCGCTATTCGCTGAAACTTACCGGAGATCCGGCCAAGCTGATGAAAGGGCGTATCATTATTGAAGGGGGCGTACTTAGTAATTTCAAGGCGTACAGCAATACGCTGGCATTCATCAATACACTGCCTGCACTTGCCACACTGAGCAAACCTGGCTTCTCGAATAAAGGTTTCAAAATTTCGGAAGGGGTAGTGGAATATCATTTGACACCGGAGAAACTGGTACTTGATTCGGTTTATTTGAAAGGTAACTCCGCTACTGTGACAGGGAAAGGCGTTGTGAATCTTAAAAGCGGGAAAATCGATGTAAAACTGGCCATCCAGACTGTTCGTGAATTTGGTAAAATGGTGGGTAAAATTCCGTTGCTTGGCTACATTCTAATGGGAGATGACAACAGTATGACCGTAGGGCTTGAGGTGACCGGGACACTGGAAAACCCAAAGGTCAATACTTCAGTGGCAAAAGACATTTTGACTCTGCCGTTGCAGATACTTAAGCGTACCATTGAAGCTCCCGGCTATATGCAGGAGCACGGTCCAAAGCAAGTTGCTCCACAGATCCCTGACAGAACTATGCCGAAAAAGCTGTCAAAAGCTGTTCCCGCCCCATCTATGCCGAGTCCAAAAAAGGATGGCAAAAAGACCCATCCCATTCCGTCGATGACACCCAAAGCCAAGGCTGAGGCATTATCTGTAACACAAAAAGAAAAAAAGGTTCCGCAGCCTACTCGTTCCGAAGCACCGTCAGCGGGTCAGTCTGTGCAGCTTTTCTAGCAGGATAGAGCGAAGAGAGGATAATGATGATGACCGTGCCGGCAATGATCATGCCAAAGTCACTGAAAGTGAGATCGACCGGGAGACGGCTGGTTCCGTAGACATCGGCAGGTATGGAGATAATGTCAAATGTCTTCAATACCCAGATACCAAGCAGCCCCAGCAGCGTACCGGCTGTAATACCGGTCATACCAATAGCGAGCCCCAGCTTGAAGAAGATCATTCTAATCTCTTTTTGAGTCGCTCCGAGTGTACGCATCAGGGCTATTTCACTTCGACGGCTCATTACTGTCATCAGAAGTGATGATATGATGTTAAGAGAAGCCACAAGGATAATCATCAGAAGTACCAGAAAAAGTGCCTTTTTCTCCATTTCCATTGCTGAGAAGAAATTGCCGTTTTGCTGCCACCACCCCTCAATGACCACCGTGTCAGGCAGTACCTTTCGGATCTCTTTGATCTCTTCAAGCGGTTTTTGCGTGTAGATATGCAGTCCGTCATAGATGCCGGGTTTACGTTTAAGTAGCCTTTCAAAGGCTTCGAGTGTCGTATACATGATAGCTTTGTCATAGGCTTTCAGTCCAGAATCGAAAATACCGTCTATGACGAAGCGTTTTTGAAGCGGCATGGTTGCAAATCCGATTGCCTGCTGTTCTGAGAAATAGAGAGTGACTTTGTTGCCGATGGGTGCATCCATTTCATAGGAGAGTGAATCTCCAATGATTACGCGGAAAGAGGTCTTGGCAGTGCCTTTGGCACTCGCTTCTTTAAAAATAGGGTTTATAGCACTCTCTTTGGCAAAATCGACACCGTAGAGCAGTGAACCCTGCACGGCTCCTTCGTTTTTGGTAATGACCTGTGTAGTATAGTAGGGACTGAACTTCAAGTGGGGAAAAGCGCTGGAGAGTTTTTCTATGAGTGTACTGTTGACAGCGTCTTCCCGTACGGGCAGCACCGTAAGCGGATAGTTCATAACAAAGAGTTTCTTTTTGAACTCTTTTTGTGTACCGTTCATGATCCCCATTGCGATCATCAGTACCATGACCCCCGCTGCAATACCCAGAAAAGCGAGCATAGCAGAGATGAAAATAAAGGGATTTTCTTTGTCGTATTTAAGGTAGTGGCGGATGATCCGCCGTACAAAGGTTTTGTTGGGAGCGTTAAGCGAGGGTCGCATCAGGCCAGTAGGCCTTTTTTGGGGCCGCTTTGACCACAGCAGTTTTTATATTTTTTACCCGAACCGCATGGACACGGATCGTTACGTTTTGGTTTTTTTGTACCGGTGATCGGTTCAAGTTTATCCAGATCTTCGGTAATGACCCCTTCCTCAAAGGACTGATTGAGTGTTGCATCTGCCACTTCACTCTCCAGCTCTTCGCGAATCTGCTCAATAGCCTGTTCTTCCTCTTCGGGAGAAGTGAAGTCAAACTGTACCAGGTGCAGGGTTTTGACTGCTTCGTATTTAATACGTTGAACCAATTCGGTAAAGAGTTTGTAACTTTCCTGCTTATATTCTGTTAACGGATCTTTCTGATTGTATCCTCTCAGGCCGATCCCTGTTTTGAGAACATCCATCTCGTAGAGGTGGTCTCGCCATTGAGGGTCAAGGACCTGAAGGTAAATGATACGTTCGATCTCTTTGCGCTGTTCCGGTTCGAGCTGGCTCATTTTGGCTTCGTAAAGATTTTCCATGAGTGAAATGATCATCTCTTTAATTTCGTCAGCATCTTTATCTTTGAACGTTTCAGGTTCCAAATCCATAAGCAATTCTTCACGGATGAGTGCTGTAAGACGTTCAAGGTCGTAATCTTCCCTTGGCATACCTTCAATAATATCGGCTTCATCGAGTAAATGCTGTACATACTCTTCGCGGTTTTCTTTAATTTTGGCATCGATGTCAAATTCAGGATCGAGCAACTGGTTTCTGAATGTATAGATGGCTTTACGCTGGTGATTGGCAACATCATCGTATTCGAGAATGTGTTTACGTGCTTCATAATGCTGGTTTTCAACCTTCTTCTGTGCTTTTTCGACAGAACGGGTAACCAGTTTGGAGTCGATATACTCTCCCTCTTCGACACCGAGACGGTTCATGATGTTACGTATTTTTTCGCCGCCGAAAATACGGAGCAGATCATCATCAAGGCTGAGGAAGAACTGGCTCTCGCCCGGATCACCCTGACGTCCGGAACGTCCACGCAGCTGGTTGTCGATACGGCGTGATTCATGTCTTTCCGTACCAAGGATTGCCAGACCGCCAAGCTTTCTTACTTCATCATCAATTTTGATATCAACCCCGCGTCCTGCCATATTGGTCGCAACGGTGACGGCACCCTTCTGCCCGGCATTTTTAATGATCTCTGCTTCCTGGAAATGGTTTTTGGCATTGAGGACATTGTGTGGGATCTTTTCTTGTTTGAGACGTTCGTGGATCATTTCCGACTTTTCAATGGAAGCGGTACCGATGAGTACCGGCTGGCCTTTTTCATGATACTCTTTGACCTTTCTCACGACTGCATCGAGCTTTTCCCGTTCGGTATTATAAATAAGGTCATTGTTGTCGATACGGCGGACAGGAACATTGGTAGGAATGGAAATAACTTCAAGCCCGTATATTTGTGCGAATTCTGTCGCTTCGGTCTGTGCGGTACCTGTCATACCGGCAAGTTTGTTATACAGACGGAAATAGTTCTGATAGGTGATCTCTGCAAGTGTTTGTGACTCTTCCTGTATCTCTACACCCTCTTTGGCTTCAAGCGCCTGGTGAAGTCCTTCCGAGTAGCGTCGTCCTTCACTAAGGCGTCCGGTAAACTCATCGACAATGATGACTTCCCCGTCCTGTACAACATAGTTGACATCTTTTTCAAAGAGATGGTGTGCTTTGAGTGCCTGATCGAGATGGTGTGCCAAAATGGCATTTTCGAGAGAATAGAGGTTGTCGACCTCGAAAAGATCCTGTGCTTTCTGCAGTCCCTGTTCAGTCATTACGATGGTACGGTTCTTTTCATCTACCACAAAATCACCGGTCATCTGTTTGTCTTCACCCGGCTTGGCAGGAAGTTCTTTGCCTCTTTCCATTTTTTTGGCAATTTCATTCGCTTTGGCATAGTGGTTGTGGTCACGCTGTGTGGGGCCGGAGATGATCAGTGGTGTTCTTGCTTCATCGATAAGAATGGAGTCGACTTCATCGACAATAGCATAGTTATGCTCACGCTGTACCTTCTCTTCGGCGCGCACTTTCATATTGTCGCGCAGGTAGTCAAAACCGTATTCGTTGTTGGTACCATAGGTAATATCGGCATCATACTGTGCTTTTCTTTCAAATTCATCCTGAATGTCAGCGGTGATACACCCAACGCTGTACCCGAGGAATGTGTAAAGTTGTCCCATCTCTTCGGAGTCACGCTTGGCAAGGTAATCGTTGACCGTAACGACATGTACCCCTTTGCCTGTCATCGCATTGAGTACAACTGCAAGGGTAGCCACGAGTGTTTTACCCTCACCGGTCTTCATCTCGGCAATGTTGCCGTCATGCAGTACCATTCCCCCGACCATCTGGACATCGTAATGGCGCATGCCAAGGACACGCTGGCTTGCCTCTCTGGTAATGGCGAAGGA
>WGDG01000278.1 GCA_015493425.1 Sulfurovum sp. | reverse complement strand
GTTAAAAAGTATTCAAAAAAGAAAAAACAAACTTCGCGCTCAGAGAAAAGCAAGAGTAAGAGGCAAGATCTTCGGTACTGCAGAACTGCCTAGACTCTCTATCTATAAGTCCAACAAGCACGTATACGCACAAGCGATCGATGATAACGCAGGTGCAACACTTGCTGCAGTTGACGGTAGAAAGCTTGGACTCAAAGCGAACAGAGAAGACGCGAAGAAAGTGGCTGCCGAAATGGCGAAAGCACTTGCTTCTAAAAACATTGAGACAGTTGTATTTGACAGAAACGGTTACCTCTACCATGGTGTTGTTGCTGCATTCGCAGATGGCCTCAGAGAAGCCGGAATTAAGTTTTAAGGAAGCATGATGGAAAATCAAGAAATCGAAAAAGAATTCGAAGAAGTGATCGTAAACATCGGTCGTGTTACCAAGGTTGTCAAGGGTGGTAGACGATTTAGATTTACTGCACTTGTCGTCATCGGTGACAAAAAAGGTAACGTTGGTTACGGATACGGAAAAGCCAAAGAGGTTCCTGACGCAATTAAAAAAGCGGTAGATGATGCTCACAAAAACCTTGTGAAAGTTAACATCAAGGGAACAACGATCGCACACGATATTGAGCATAAGTTTAATGCAAGCCGTATCGTTCTGCGCCCGGCAAGTGAAGGTACAGGGGTTATTGCAGGTGGAGCTGCACGTCCCGTACTCGAACTCGCAGGTGTGCAGGACGTACTGTGCAAATCAATCGGTTCGAACAACCCAAATAACCTGGTAAGATGTACGATTCAGGCACTTACCAGAATCAAATCGTAAGGGGTCTAGTATGGGTCTACATAATTTACAGCCAGCTCCCGGCTCTACTCGCAACAGAAAAAGAGTAGGTCGCGGACAGGGTTCAGGTACAGGTAAGACAGCAGGTCGTGGTAACAAGGGTCAGAAAGCAAGATCCGGTTACAGCAAGAAAAGAGGTTTCGAAGGTGGTCAAATGCCACTCTATAAGAGACTTCCTAAAGTTGGATTTGTTTCAAAAGTTGAAAAACCGTATGTTATCAATGTCGACAAGATCAAGGCAGTTGCAGAGCTTGACGAGATTACACTTGAAAGTATCAAGAGCGTACACAAATTGCAAAAAACCGTTACCAGAGTCAAGCTCATCGGTGCATCTGCAAAAGATCTTGCAAGCAAGATTAAAGATGACGCTGTCACTACAAGCGGAAAATAATCATGGGTAATGCTTTAACTCAAAAAATCCTGATTACATTGGGATTCCTTTTTGCGTACAGAGTTTTAGCCTATATTCCTACTCCGGGAGTTGATTTGACTGTTATCAAAGATTTCTTTGACAACAATACAAACAACGCCCTTGGGATGATGAACATGTTCTCCGGTAATGCCGTGAGACGTTTGAGCATCATCTCATTAGGTATTATGCCTTACATCACAGCTTCCATCGTTATGGAACTCCTCGCAGCAACTTTCCCCACACTCGGACAAATGAAAAAAGAACGTGACGGTATGCAGAAATATATGCAGATTATTCGTTACTTTACCATCTTTATTACGGTAGTTCAGGCTATTGGTGTATCCATGGGTCTACAGAGTATGACCGGGCGTGAAGGGCAAAGTGCAGTTATGATTGATCCGGTTACCTTTACTGTATTGACTACTTTCTCTATGTTGACAGGTACAATGCTGCTGATGTGGATTGGTGAGCAGATTACGCAGAAAGGTATTGGAAACGGTATCTCCCTAATCATCTTCGCCGGTATCGTTTCGGGAATTCCTGCCGCAATAGGCAATACAATCCGTGCAGTCAATGCAGGTGAGATGAACTTCCTGGTTGTTTTGGCAATTCTGGCGGTAGTGCTTGTGACAATTCTTGTCATTATTTACGTAGAGCTGGGTGAACGCCGTGTGCCTATCTCCTACTCGCGTAAGACGATCATGCAGAATCAGAGCAAGCGAGTCATGAATTACATTCCTATCAAGGTAAACCTTTCGGGTGTCATTCCTCCGATCTTTGCATCCGCGGTGTTGATGTTCCCATTGACTATGCTGCAGGCAAGTACCAATCCGGTATTGACTGCTATTGCTGATGCATTGAGTCCGGGGGGTGTTGTATTTAACATTGCGACTTTCTTCCTTATTATTTTCTTTGCATTTTTCTATGCCTCTATCGCGTTCAATGCAAAAGATATTGCAGACAACTTAAAGCGACAGGGTGGATTTATTCCCGGAGTAAGACCTGGTGAGCATACCAAAGAGTTTCTCAACGAAGTAGCAAGCCGTCTGACAGTATGGGGTGCGATCTATCTTGGGCTTATTTCGACAGTACCGTTCGCGATCATTTCCGGTATGGGTGCAAGCTTCTACTTTGGTGGGGTTTCTGTCCTGATTATTGTTCAGGTAGCACTTGACACAATGCGTAAAATAGAAGCGCAACGTACGATGAACCAGTATGATACACTGGGTAACGTAGGTCTCTAATGGCTATTGCAATTCGAAAACCCGATGAAATCGCCAAGCTCAAAGCAGCTGGCGAGATTGTCGGCAATACACTTCAGTATCTCCAATCTATTGTAAAACCCGGTATGACACTCAAAGAGATCGATGCGCTTGGTGAAGCGTATATCCGTGAAGCCGGAGCTGTCCCATCATTTAAGGGACTTTATGGCTTTACAGGCTCGGTCTGTACTTCACTCAATGAAGTATGTATTCACGGTGTCCCTGACGATACAGTGGTGAAGGAGGGTGATATCCTGGGATTGGACATCGGCACAAAGATTGAAGGTTATTTTGGGGATGCAGCGATCACAATGCCTGTTGGAGAAGTTTCCGAAACTGACAAGGCACTTATAGCATGTTCAAAAGGTGCACTTTACCATGCGATCGAACAGATAAAACCGGGAATGCGTTTTAAAGAATTAACCAAGATTTTGGAAGACTATATTACCGAATCCGGTTTTGTCCCGCTTCGTGACTACTGTGGTCACGGTATTGGCACCAAACCGCATGATGAACCCAATATCCCCAACTATCTTGAGGGTAAACCCAACCAGGGGCCAAAGATCAAGAACGGGATGGTTTTTTGTCTCGAGCCAATGGTGTGTCAAAAAAGCGGCACTCCGGTATTGCTTGAAGATGAGTGGTCAGTAGTGAGTGATGACGGTCTGCGGACTGCACACTATGAACATCAGGTAGCGGTGGTTGACGGAAAAGCCGTCATCCTCACGGAAGCAACGGCTTCTTCGTAAACGAAAAAGGATAAACGACATGGCAAAAGATGACGTAATCGAAATCGACGGAAAAGTGGTAGAAGCGTTGCCTAACGCAACCTTCAGAGTAGAGTTGGATAACGGACATGTGGTATTGTGCCACATTGCCGGAAAGATGCGTATGCACTACATCAAAATCCTCCCGGGAGACAAAGTAAAAGTTGAACTGACTCCATACAGCCTTGACAAAGGACGTATTACTTTCAGGTACAAATAGAATGTGGGGTGCATTTGTACCCCGTTGTTTCCAATAACTGCTTAAAAAGGTACGTGATTACGCACCCTACAGAAAAATCTTCACTTATAAGAAAAATTCAAGATATATTTCGGTATAATCCCTGTCCCTATTACTATAGGTAGTAGGAAACTGCGCGAAGAATCTTTGATTGATTCGCACCGATCACTCAAGGGTTGGACGGCCTAAACTCGGTCATCCACGCAAACAAAGGGTGCAAAAATTTACAGGAGTCACCATGAAGGTCAGACCATCAGTTAAGAAGATGTGCGATGATTGTAAAATCATCAAGCGCAAAGGTATTGTACGCGTGATTTGTAAAAATCCAAAACATAAACAGAGACAAGGATAAACATGGCACGTATTGCAGGTGTTGATTTGCCACAGAAGAAAAGAATGGAGTATGCGCTGACATACATCTATGGTATCGGTTTGACAACGTCAAGAAAAATCCTTGACAGAACAGGTATCAGCTACGACAAGAGAGTACACGAACTGACAGATGCGGAAGCAGCAATGATCCGTAACGATATCCAGGAAAATATCATGGTTGAAGGTGACCTTCGCAAGAAAGTTGCAATGGATATCAAAGCATTGATGGATTTGGGTAACTATAGAGGTCTCAGACACAGAAGAGGACTTCCTGTTCGTGGACAAAAAACGAAGACAAACGCGCGTACCCGTAAAGGTAAGCGTAAAACTGTCGGCGCAGCGTAAGGAGTAGCAAAGTATGGCTAAGAAAAAAGCAAAAAAGAGTATTGCAAAAGGTGTTGTGTACGTAGCAGCAACTTTCAACAATACAGTGATTACTGTAACTGACGAGATGGGTAACGTTATCGCTTGGAGCTCTGCGGGAGCACTTGGATTCAAGGGTTCTAAGAAATCGACTCCGTTTGCGGCGACTGAAGCAGTTGCGGATGCAATGGCAAAAGCAAAAGAGAACGGCATCAAAGAGGTCGGGATCAAAGTACAGGGTCCAGGATCCGGTAGAGATACAGCGGTTAAAGCGATCGGTGCAACTGAAGGAATCCGTGTAACATTCCTCAAAGACATCACTCCGCTTCCACACAATGGTTGTAGACCACCTAAGAAGAGAAGGGTATAAGCATGGCAAGATATAGAGGTCCAGTTGAAAAACTAGAAAGAAGACTTGGTGTTGACCTTGGTCTGAAGGGTGAGAGAAGACTTGCCGGTAAATCGGCTTTGGAAAAACGTCCATATGCACCGGGGCAGCATGGTCAGAGACGTACAAAAATCAGTGAATACGGCCTTCAGCTTCAAGAGAAGCAGAAAGCGAAATTTATGTATGGTGTTTCAGAAAAGCAGTTTAGAGCGCTTTTCCAGGAAGCAAACAGAAGAGAAGGCAATACCGGGGAAATTCTGATTCAACTGCTTGAGCAGAGACTCGATAACGTTGTATACAGAATGGGATTTGCCACGACAAGAGCATCTGCAAGACAGTTTGTCAACCATGGTCACATTCTTGTTGACGGTAAGCGTGTTGACATTCCTTCTTACAGAGTGAAGCCCGGCCAGAAAATCGAGATCAGAGAGAAGAGCAAAAACAATCCTCAGATCCTCAGAGCGATCGAGTTGACAAACCAGACCGGTATGGTTGAGTGGGTTGACGTCGATAAAGAAAAACTCTTCGGGATCTTTACAAGAATTCCTGAAAGAGATGAGATTTCAATTCCTGTGGAAGAGCGTCTAATCGTCGAGCTGTACTCTAAATAATCGTAGTAAAGGCTAGTTAAATGAGAAAAATTAAAGTTGCACCATTTATGCCGACAGAAGTGGAAGTCAATGAGATCAGCGCAAACCGTGCTGAAATCGTTGCCTACCCTTTTGAGAGCGGTTATGCTGTTACACTCGCACATCCGCTTAGACGTCTGATCCTCGGATCGTCTATCGGGTATGCACCAATCTCCATAAAGATCGAAGGAGCGGCACATGAGTTTGATACAGTAAGAGGCATGCATGAAGATGTTGCTGTATTTATTATCAACCTCAAGAACATTCGCTTCAAGATCAAGGATGAGAGTGATAGAGTAGAGTTAAGCTATAGCTTCTCGGGGCACAAAGAGGTTACTGCACAGGATCTCAACAATGATCAGGTCGAAGTAGTTAACGGTGACCTGCCATTAGCGACACTGAACGAAGATGCCGAATTGAATTTCACAGTAGTGATAGCCAGAGGTATTGGATATGTTCCAAGTGAAGAGCTCAGGGATGATGTTGATCCTGAAGCAATCGCTTTGGATGCCTTTTTCACACCTGTCCGAAAAGCAAACTATAAAATCGAGCCTGTCCTTGTTGAGGACAACCCGAACTTTGAAAAGATTGTCTTTGATATTGAAACGGATGCACAGATCGGTCCGGTAGAGGCATTTACCAATGCATTGGAGGTCATGAACAAACAGCTTTCCGTATTTAACGGTGTGCTCGATGTTGATATCTCTTCTCCTGCGCCTCGCAGAGGTGGTGACGAGAGTGAGATCAAGCCCTTCCTTCAGCCGGTAGATTCACTTGGACTGAGTGCACGTTCATTTAACTCACTGGATAGAGCAGGTATTAAATATCTGGGTGAACTGGTACTGATGAGCGAAACTGAGATCAAGAATATTAAAAACCTGGGCAAAAAATCTCTCGATGAGATCAATGAATGTCTTGTTGAGCACGGTTTTGGTCCTGAGTTTGAACTTGCAGAGAGTACAAGAGCGAATCTTGTAAAAAAATTAGAGCAGCTGAAAGCATAAGCTGCCCCAATAAAGGAAAGATATGAGACATAAGCACGGATATCGTAAACTGAACAGAACCTCTTCTCACAGAGCGGCACTGCTTAAAAATCTCGCGATCGCTCTGACAAAAGAGGGAAGAATCGAGACAACACTGCCAAAAGCGAAAGAGTTGAGAAGTTACTACGAAAAACTGATCACGAAGGCATCTGCCGGTGATTTCAATGCACACAGAGCCGTTTTTGCATTGCTGCAGGACAAAGAGTGCACAAACAAGATCGTGAACGAGATTGCACCTGAATACGCCGAAAGAAACGGTGGTTATACACGTATCATCAAGACACGTACACGTAGAGGTGATGCAGCACCTATGGCGATTATCGAACTCGTATAATCGCTCTGCACTTTGTACGCCGGGCTTCCCGGGTGCACACTTTCAAAAACATTTCCAAAAATCAAATCCTCCATTGACAAAACAAGCGTTTTAGTGTATAAACACAGTAACAAAACCCATATAAGGGTTTATTTTTGAAATTTGATATAATAATAAAAATAAGAAGGAGTACGATTGATCCCCTTTACAGATGAAGAGCTGTTTCCACCGGTGAAAGATGTGATAGAGAAGGTAAGACCTTCCATCAAACTTGATGGGGGAGACATTGAGCTGATCGACATAAAAGACGGCGTGGTTTATGTGCAGCTGCAAGGTGCGTGCGTTGGCTGCGGCAGCAGTGGAACAACACTCAAGTTTGGTGTGGAACAGCAGTTAAAGACTCTGATTCATCCGGAGCTTCGTGTGATCAATGTGCCACAAGGCTTCGAAGACAAACTGGATCAATTAGGATAAGATGAGAAAAGTTAATCCGGATCTTTTGTTGGAGCGTGCAGAACGCGAATTTCTTGAAGGTGACTACCAGTTGGCGTTGCAGACGTATGGTTTGCTGTTGAAAGATTATCCTACCCTTGAAGAAGCAAAGGTAGGCGTTTACCTGAGTGATTTGGGTATCGAAAGTGATGAAGAAGCTCAGGCACTTTTTGATTATTATCATATTATCAAGCAGGAGCGTGAAAACGCTGCCGATATTATTGATGGGCTCATTGAATCACTTTCTACAACCAAAATGCAGCTCAGCGAGTTGCTGGTTGACCCGGTACAGGAACAGGTGGAATACAGTGACGGTATCCGCTACAGTGACTTCCTGGATCTGGTAAAGAGCCGGGGAAATTTTAAAAAAGCTTTTGAAGATATTATGTTCTCAACAAAGGTAGTTATTACAGACAAAGATCAGTTTATTGATTTTGTCACCCGTTTGGCAAAAGAAGGGTTTGATGAAATGGCATTGAATTATCTGGATGCAACGACAAGCCTTTTTGGTGACGATCAGGATGTCCTTGCCCTCTATAATGTGGTAAAAGGAATGAAAGAATGAAAATCCCCTTCAATGTGAAGGGATATGCCTTCATTACTGACGACACAAGCAAGCTGGACAGCGACACACTTTTTTTAAAAACTGCACAAAATACACCTTATTTTGATGCACTCGAAAGCAAACCTGCATACATGACTCCTCAAGAACTTATAGCTGTTTGGGAACTTGATGATATGCAGGTCGTAGGTGTAACAGGCACCAATGGTAAAACAACGGTAACCGCAGCGATTTACTCGTTTTTGCTTGATCTTGGTGAAAAGCCGGCACTTCAGGGTACACGGGGGCTTTTTGCAGAAGAACAGCGTATAGAAGCAAAGAGTATGACGACCCCTTCCATTCTTGAAACACTGCACAATATGAAACAGACCCATGACCGTGGCTGCAACTACTTTGTTATGGAAGTCAGTTCCCATGCGATTCATCAGCAGCGCATAGAGGGGATTACTTTTGCGTTAAAAGTACATACCAATGTGACGCGGGATCATCTTGATTACCATGGTACTGTAGAAGAGTACCGCCGTGTCAAGAGCCTCTTCTTTGCCGACGATACGATGAAACTGCTGAATAAGGATGATATTAAGCATATTACGTTTAATCCGAGAAATGCCTACAGCTATGGTGTGGATGAACCCGCTACCTACAAGGTACAGGCATTTTCACTGGTGAACGGTATTACTGCCGGTATCAAATATTTGCGGGAAGAGGCAAGTTTTCACTCTCCTATGGTGGGGCTTTTCAATCTTTTCAATCTTATGGCAGCGATTGGTTCCGTGCATCTTTTGACAAAACGCCCGTTGCAGGAAGTGTGTGATGTTGTCGAAAACTTCGCAGGGGTTGCCGGACGTATGGAGGTTGTCAGTACCGATCCGTTGGTGATTGTTGATTTCGCTCATACTGATGACGGTATCCACGCGGTACTTGAGTCAATGAAAGACAGGGATATCAGCGTGGTGTTTGGTGCAGGCGGAAACCGTGACAAGGAGAAGCGTCCGAGAATGGGTGCCGTTGCGGGCCGTTATGCCAACAAGATCTATGTGACATCGGATAACCCGCGTGACGAAGTACCTGAGATGATTCTGGAAGATATTCTCAAAGGGCTTGTAGGTAAAGAAAATGTCACAGCCTGTCCTGACAGACGCCTTTCAATCAAAATGGCGCTTGATGCGCTTGAACCCAACGAAGTACTGTTGATACTGGGTAAGGGAGATGAAGATTACCAGGAGATCAAAGGAGTCAAATACCCTTTTGATGACCGTGAAGTAGTACGCGAGCTATTGGGTATTTCATAGTTTCCGTAGCGTGCTGTCTCCTGACACCAATAAATATGAAAAAACACCCTATGCGATATTCATCTCAAACTTTTCACCCGTTTTCTGTGTATACACATAAAGTTTCCACGCATGTATAATCTGCCAGAGCATCCATCCAAAAGAAAGTAGTGTCAGTATGCCGGCAAGATAAATCGTTGCCGGGACAAAGACAGAAACTGCAAAAGCTATGAGGGTAGCGATATGGATGTAAAGGTGTTTCATTGCTGTTTTGGGGTGAATAACTTCATGCATCATCGGAGCGGTGAAGTACCCTTGTGAATTGAGATGAAACCATGTCAGGAAGGGAACAATTTTGTAAAACATAGCCAAGACGATGCTTAGTGCAAATCCTGCAAAAAAGATATAGTTGAGCGCTTTCAGGCTTGCAAGATCGTAAAAGCGGGTATCGAGTGTGGCGGCCATGCTGAGTACCAGCAGTCCCATGCCAAGCCGCCAGAGCCAGACTGTCGCATCGGCAATCGGGCGTTTACGCTGTGAAAGACGGCGCAGGGTCATCAGGGCATAGCAGAGCATGAAGATGATGATGAAGAGATCGATAACCATCCATGTCTTTTCGAAGAAAAAGCTTCCAATTGTGCCCAAAAGCAGTAAACCGAAGACTCTTTGTGGCAGAGATTTGCTGATAAATGCAGGATAGGGAGGTGTAACGTAGAACATTTCTATGACCTGAAAGGAGATAGAGATGATCAGCAGGGCGATCCAGCCAAAGAGCCCAAACGAGTAGTGTGCTGTTTTGATCTGTGTGTAGTAGCTGCCTTCCCAGAGTCCTGCAAGGGTGCCGGTCATATAGAGTGCCAACAGTGTCAGAACGACCAAAGATGTAAGTGCCACACTCATTCCTCTTGAAGAGTTGCTATGGTTTGGAAGTGCTATCAGATTTTTGAGCATCACAAAGGCAATGCCGAGGATAGCACTGCCAAGCAGTATGGATGCGCTTATAAAGAAAGGCGGTTTGCCACTGTGGAAAGCAAAAAGCAGGCTCAGTACACCGAGAATGAAAGGGTACTGGACAAGGTTTGCTTTCTGGATGGGGGCAGTGAGCTTGACTCCGGCAATGACAGGGAGCATTTGAAAGAGAGCGGCAAACATAAAAGAGAGCATTACCCCCAGTGTCAAAGTGTGGGTTATAATAAGTGCCTGAGTGGTATCAGGATTGAAAATATCTGTGCCAAAGAGGCATATCAATGTACCTGCCAGCAGACCGAAGAGGCTGCCGGAGAGAAAAAAACGGAAAACGACCGATATAGGCGGTGCCTGATCGAGAGAAAGACCGTTTTGGCTAAACATCGCACAGCGCCCCGAGATCGCGCGTTCTGTCACGTGCGATGATAATGTGCCAGGTACCGTTGCTGTCTTCTTTATTGAATACTCCGAGCCCCTGCTCTTTTGCCAATTCAATAAGCGGAATAGGGTTTTTTCTGTGAATCATATAGAAATAGTTGTCTTTGTTGAGTTCACGGATGGCAGCAATTGCCCGCTCAAGCGGAATGGGATGTTCCAGTTCCCGTGCATCGAGAAATATCTTTTCTGTTGTCGGCATAGCGCTCAAAGCTCCACCTGTTTCATTTTTGAGAGGGTTTCCTCTTTGAGGTCAGGCGGTAAAAGCCGTTCACACATGGCATAGAGCATCTGCTCCTCTTTCATGTTGTGCTGCTGCAGCAGGATCATCATTGATTCGCACAGTGAAAGGTAGGCATCTCTGTCCTGAGCCTCGAGTGCTTCAGCCAGCTTCCCGATGAGACCTTTAACCTGTTCATGTTCATAGCGCATGACCTGTGTAGGCCCCTGCGCATTGCCCGTCTGGGCTTCAAAAGTAGGGAAAAGTTCTTCTTCCTCACGTTTAAAGTGTGTCAGTGTATCATTTGAAAAAGCCAAAAATTCTTTTTCCGCTGTTTGCCAGTCACTGTTGGCCGCTGCCTGTTCTGCGGCGGCAAAATGGTCGTCACAGCTTCGGTGTTCATCGGTCATGAATTGTGCAATACCCATAGGTTACTCCTTTATTTAGTGGATGGTGATCATCTGATCCCATAAATCTTGTGACAGCAAAATACGCTCTACACGTTCTTGCCAAAGTTGTTTGAATTGTGCTTTTTCTTCGGGAGTCGCATTCCCCTGAAGACTCTTCGCCATCAATGGTTTTATCATTGGATCGGCAGGAATGACAGATGCATCGTAACTCAGTGTGACACGCTGTTCTGTTGCCAGTCTGGTAAGGGTTACCTCTCCATTCATTGGTACATTATAGGAGACAAGGTTGTCTCGGGAAAAGTGTCCGCCTATGCCTTTAAAACCGCTTTTCCCGTTTGCCCCGGCAATGAAAGAGATGACGTTACAGGTGACACCGGTCACACCGTCGGTTTCTCCGTCACGCATGGCAACATGAATGTGTCCCCTCTGGGGCAGAACGCCATCTTCTTTTGGGTAAAGCGCTTCGAGCCCTTTGAGGGCAAGAAGGTATGCACCCGCAACAGTGGGGCAGGAGTGTCCTGCAAGCTTGACACACTCAAGGTAGGAAATTTCCAGTTTTCCTTCATCGAAGGCACCGAGAAAGTCACTTAGCGGATCCTGCAGCGCAATAGCAGGTACTTTGTCAAAAAAGTCAGGATAGTGCATCAATGCTCCTTGTGATATGATGATGCGATTATAATTGAAAATGGCAAACAATCTGTTGATATGTGTCAATCAGACTTTAATCATTGTTTAAGTAATTCAGAGTAAAATACTCCTAATTAAAATATGCTTAAAGGATTAACCATGATACAAGGTGTACCACAACCAGCCTTCTATATTTTCAAATGTCAGCAGTCGGCACCTCCGGGAATGCCGAAACCAAGCTGTGTCAGCCAGAATGACCCTGAGTCACAGGAGCTCTTTCAGCATCTTGCACAGCAGCTGATGATGAAAGGAATCATCGGTACAGTACAGCCGGTACAGACCGGATGTCTGAACCGCTGTCAGCAGGGTCCGGTAATGCTCGTAGAACCCGGACATACGATGTATGTAGGGCTGACAAAAGAGAAGATCGACCGTATCATTGATGAGCACATCATTGGTGGGAAAGTCGTTGAAGAGTATGTGATCCCTGAAGAGATGTGGGCAGAGCCTGTCCCTCCATCCCAAATGGCACGATAAGTATTTTTACGAACGGGCATCCTTGCCCGTGGCACTTTCCAATTTCTTCACAATTACTGTATAATATAGAGCAAATGCGGTATAATTCCGACAATTAATAAATCAGGTAGGATGATTATGAACATTACCATGCTTTATTCCAAGCTGCACAGAGCGACCGTGACCGATGCGAACCTGAACTATGTCGGTTCCATCACCATTGACCAGGATCTTCTCGATGCCGCGAAGATGCGTGTAGGGCAGAAGATCGATATTGTCAACATCAACAATGGCGAGCGCTTCTCTACCTACATTATTTCAGGAGAGCGCGGGAAAGGCGATATCTGCCTTAACGGTGCAGCGGCACGGAAGGTGCATAAGGGCGACAAAATTATCATTATCGCCTATGCGAGTATGAGTGAAGAAGAGGCAGAGAGTTACAAGCCGAAGATTATCATTCTCAACGATGACAATACGATCGCGCAGGCGTTCGAGGGGTTAGAGTAATGTTCGGCAACGGATTGGATATGGGAAAGATGACTGAGATGATGTCTCAAATGCAGGAAAAGGCCAAAGAGCTGCAGGAGCAGGCAAAAAATGTCGAGCTTACGGCAAAAGCCGGCGGCGGTATGGTTGAAGTGCGTGCCAACGGGGCAGGTGAAATTATTGATATCAACATTGATGATTCACTGCTTGATGACAAAGAATCATTGCAGATATTGCTGATTTCGGCAATGAATGATGTGAACAAGATGGTGGAAGATAACAGAAAGTCCCAGGCGATGGGTATGCTTGGCGGTATGAATCCGTTCGGCGGATAGTTAACGGCGGGTATCGACAAGATAGTCGAACTCTTTTGTTTTTTTCAGGCGCAGAATTTTTCTTGTGCTGATACTTCTGCTGCCTTCGGCTTTTGTTGTACGGGTTATAACTTGTTTGAGCTTCATCTTTTCTCCTTTCCATAAATTTTAATGTTCCGGATCATTGGAACAGCACCATCATAACGATGATTGGCAACACAATGGTAACATACCAAGGAGTAACCATGAACAAAGTAACAGAAGCAATAGAGAACGATTCGATTGCCGGGCTGAAAGCACTTCTCAAAGAGGGAGTGGACTTAAACAAGCCCATCCTTATCGGTGAAGAGTATGACCTGGAAGAGTATGACGATATCAGTCCTCTTTTCTATGCAATACGCAAATATGCATCACTCGAGTTCATCAAGTTGATGCTTGAAAACGGTGTCGATCTGTTTCAAACTGACAGTGACGGTGTTTCGGCACTGGATATGGCCATTAAATTCAAGCGCAAGGATGTCATAGACTACTGCATCGAGCAGGGTTTTGATCTCAACTCGACAACACGTAAAAGCGGCATCACTCCGGTGATGCTTGCTGCATGCTTTTCCGATACGGAGATGATGCAGACCCTGCTTGATGCAGGTGGAGAGATCAATGCGGTAGATAACAGCGGTATGAGTCCTTTGGAGTACTCCCGTAAACTGGGTCAGAAGAAGATGCAGGCCTACCTTGAAGAGCGGGGGGCGAAGCACTCGGCATATCGGGACTAAGAGGATTATTGGTATCTGGTATATTGGTTGTTGGTGATTTGTTTTTTTTCTTCTTGTCATCCCGCACCTGATGCGGGATCTTGACGCTAAGATTCCTGCTTTGTAATAAATTTGTTACCCTTTTTTTCTATACTTCCGGCACCTAAACAAAACAAGGACGGAACTTATGAAAAAAACTTTACTTTCACTGGTGACGATTTCGGCAATCGCTACTACAGGTGCATTGGCAAGCAGTGATACAGACATTGCAGAGCTCAAGGCTATGATGCAGCAAATGAACAAGCGTTTGGCAAAACTTGAGACTGAGAACAAGCAGCTGAAAGCCCAGGTTGCCAAGAAAAAAACAAGAACACATCATGCTTCAAGTCACAAATATCGCTCTTCGGCGGCAAAGGATGAGAGAGTGTCGGCACTCGAAGAAAAAGTAGAGAAACTGGAAAAAGAGACACCGGTTTTTGCAAAAGCTTCGAAGCTGAAGTTCAGTGGAACACATTATCTTGGATTTGTACATGGCAAACATACAGAGGCAAACCCTGCAAACAACAGTACCTATAATGATTTTGAGACACGAAGAAACTATATTCAGGTTAAAGGATACTTCTTTGACAATCCAAAAAGTTATGCTCGTGTGACACTGGATACGGCACAAAAGAGCAATGGGGACTGGGAAGTACGCCTGAAGTATGCTTACCTCTATCTTGACAATGTACTGCCTTATACCGGTGTTGAATTTGGTCAGGCTCACAGACCATGGATCGACTACGAAGAGCATCATGGGTGGCTCTACCGTTCTATTGCCAAGACATTTGTCGAGCGTGGACACGATGCAGACTTTACCAACTCAGCTGACCTTGGTATTAACTTCAAAACAAAAACAGAGTACTTCTCCAGCGAACTGGGTATCTTCAACGGTGAAGGCTACCATGGTCTGATTGACAAAGACAATAACAATGGCTTGAGCTACGAGTGGCGTTTGACAGCCAATCTTCTTGGTACAGGTAAAAAGCATGTGCATAAGTCTGACCGTTATGCGGATATTTCTTTCTATGGACAGGTTAACCAGGAAGACGGAAAGCGTGGTGAGACACTGGCAAATGGTGAAGATGGTGACTTTGACTGGTACGGATTCAATGCCGTCTATAACCAGCCGGAATTCCTGATTGCCGGTAACTATCTAAAGTCGACAAAAGCAGATGTTAACTATAAAGGTCACGGCTGGTCTGTCAACGGTGAGCTGAGACTGTTGACATTCTCTCCTGATCTTGACAAGTGGAACCTTATCGGCCGTTACGATGACTGGAAACTTGACAGCGGCGCGGAGAAGAAGAGTGTTATTGCCGGTGTCGCTTACAAATGGAACAAAAATGTTGAATTTATCCTCAACTACGATGATTACAAAGCCTACGATGATACCGGAGCATTTGATACAGAAGACCAGAAAGTACTCTTTACTGCAGAGGTTAACTGGTAACACCTTTAGAAACAAGAAAGAGGAGCTTTCCTCTTTCTTGCCAAAATGTCCAAAAAACTGTCTCTTTTCTACACATACAACCTGCAACCTCTTATATAATACGATTCATTATCAAAATTGTAATACTTTTGTAATAGATAGTTCTTACTATTGTTTTATATTTAAACATGCCAAGGAACCACAATATGAAACGTATTATTTTATCGCTGGCAGCAGTGGCAACACTCGCTCAAGCAGAAACCTATGAGAAACATCCGCATGAGCGCATAGACGAGAAGAAGCAGAAACGTGCAGGGAGTGAAGCACACGTTCCGGTCGCTGAAAAAAGTGTACTTGAGAGGATCCATTTTAAGGGTGACTTGAGATTGCGGTATGAGAGTATCGTTCGGGATGACAAAGAGAACACATATAGAAACCGTTACAGATTGAGACTTGGTGTCACGTATGATATGACTGACAAACTTTCTTTTGAAGTGGGGATGCGATCCGGTTTTGGAAATCCAACATCAGGAAACCAGACATTCCTTGACGATCAGCCGTTGGGTGACTACTTTTTTCAGTCGTTGAGATTTAATGTACTGGGATTTACCTATAAAGATGGCAATTCTGTCTTAAAAATAGGTAGAGAGCCCTATATGATGTACAGACCGATCAAGTCACAGCTTGTATGGGATAACGATGTATCTATGAACGGGGTAAACTATCAGTACAAGGATGACTCCAGAATCATCACTCTGGGGATAAACCAGCCTACACTGGAAGAGAATGCTTTGGATGAAGCTGATAGGGTCAACCTTTTCATTGCGCAGTATGTACAGAAGTTGGTGCTCGAGAGTGCAAAACTCAATCTGGGTGCAGGTTTTTATTATTATGACGGGTTGAAAGGGAACGTGCCTCTTTTTGGCAAAGATAAAGGAAATACGCTTGATGCTAACGGATTGTATGCGAACAACTATCACATCGTTGAGGGGTTTGCAGAGTTGCAGTTTGGTGATCTCTTTGGAATGCCGCTGAAAGCCGCTGCAGGTGTCGTCTATAACTTCGGGGCAGATGACAACAACTTCGGATACGACCTGGCGATTAAGCTGGGTAAAGCCAAGAAAGTGGGTGACTGGCAGGTGAAATACTCCTATACCGATCTTCAGGAAGATGCGACATTCGCTGCCTACTCCGATTCGGACAATTTTGGCGGCGGTACCGGGGCAAAAGGGCATGCGATCAGAGGTAAGTACAAAGCGGGCAAGAACCTCTACCTTGCCGGCAGTTTCTTCTTTGACACACTCTATGCAAGCAAAAGTCATACGGGAGAAGAGGCAGACTATGAGCGTGTTCAGCTGGATATGATCTATAAATTCTAAGTTCAACGTTCACATTTTTTTCTCTTTATGTGCCGATTTTTATCGGCACATCTTCAAAAGCCACCCTAAAATGTAATTTCTGTATTATTAGCTGAATAAAAACATGATATTTTTCCATGAGGCACAGTAGTGCTCCAGATAAAGGATATGCGATGAAAAACGGTTTGAAAGTGGGGTTTGGGGCACTCTTTGCTCTGGCGGTGGCATGGTATGCACAGGGGCTTGGCGGCGGTGTTGCCAACGGTGGTTTCCTTGTCATGGCAGCGATCTTCGGTGCCTATATGGCAATGAACATTGGTGCGAACGATGTGGCGAACAATGTCGGGCCGGCCTATGGTGCAGGGGCGATCTCTATGGGTGGTGTTATTGTCATTGCTGCGATATTTGAAGCGATGGGTGCACTGGTTGCCGGGGGTGATGTGGTCGGTACCATCAAGAAAGGCATTGTCGACCCCGCAGCCTTTGGCGGCGACCCGATGCTTTTTGTCTATGCCATGTCGGCGGCTCTGCTGGCAGCTGCGATCTGGCTCAACCTCGCTACCTGGCTCAAGGCGCCGGTTTCGACTACACACTCCATTGTCGGCGGTGTTTTGGGCGGTGGTATTGCCGCGGGTGGGTTTGCCATAGTCTCCTGGGGTACGATGGGGAAGATCGTTGCTTCGTGGATCATTTCACCGCTGCTTGGCGGGGTCATTGCGGCACTTTTCCTTTACGTTATCAAATCCCAGATACTCTATAAAGAAGACCGGCTGCGTGCGGCGCGAAAGGTTGTCCCGATATTATTGGCTATTATGGCAGCCGCATTTTTGACCTACCTTACGATTAAAGGGCTCAAGCATGTCTGGAAAGATTTGACCCAAATGCTTGCTTTCCTGCCACAGACCAAAAAGCCCACCTTTGGCATTGCGCTTGTCATTGGTGTGGTCGGCGGCGTGATAACCTACCTCTGGAGCAGACCGCGCGTAGCGGGCAGAATAGGCGGGATGGAGGGCAGCCGTGCCGATATCAACCTGCTCTTTACGATACCGCTTGTTTTTGCCGCGGCACTGCTCAGTTTCGCGCACGGTGCCAATGACGTAGCCAACGCCGTCGGTCCGCTTGCGGCGGTAAATGATGCCCTGCTGCATATGGCTGTTTCACAAAAAGCAGCGATTCCATTCTGGGTCATGGCTGTCGGGGGTATCGGTATCTCTGTGGGGCTTGCCCTCTACGGCCCGCGTCTCATCCGTACGGTTGGCTCAGAAATTACCGAGCTTGATCAGATGCGTGCGTTTTCTATTATGATGGCAGCAGCCATTACCGTGGTTATTGCATCACAGCTTGGGCTTCCTGTCTCCTCAACCCACATTGCCGTAGGTGCGGTATTTGGGGTTGGGTTCTTACGAGAGTGGCTTGACAGCAAGAAGACCAGTGAGAAGCAGCAGAAGCTTCAGATAGAACAGGAGAAGCTGCGCAAGCTTAAAGCCGATCTCGATGCCTGCACCAATGAAGCCCCGGCGAAGAAGCTGGCACTTGTCGAGGCGCACAAGGCTCAGAAAAAAGAAGTCAAGCGTCTCAAAAAGATGTTGAAAGAGGAGTATGTCAAACGGGACATGGTGAAAAAGATCGTTGCAGCATGGATTATTACCGTACCTGCCGCTGCCATACTTGCGGCTATCATCTTCTTTGTTCTCAAGGGGCTTGGGCTGTAATAAAAATGTAACCGCTTTGCGTTAGCATTGCAGTATGGATAGAACAGAAATAGAAATTGTCGTTATTGAAGATGAGTCGGATATTCTGGAATTGGTGGAGTACCACCTGCAAAAGGCGGGGTACCGCGTAACGGGGTTTCTCTCCACCGAGCGTGTAGAACAGTTTCTTGAAGAGGAGAATCCCTCACTGATGATTGTCGACCGTAATCTGCCCGGTATGGAGGGCAGCGAGTTTGTTTCCAAAATGCGCTCTGCCGGGTACGACACGCCTGTCATCTTTCTGACCGCACGTGACCGGGAACAGGATCTTGAAGAGGGGTTTCTGTGCGGAGGAGACGACTATATGACAAAGCCTTTCAGTCACAAAGAGCTGGTACTGCGCATTGAAGCCCTGTTGCGAAGAAGCGGTGCGCTGGTTTCGGATAAAGTCCGTTATCGTGATATTGCTCTCGACCTTAAACGCCGTGAACTCTATGTAGAGAACCGTCAGGTAGCACTGACCGGCCTTGAATTCAGGCTCCTTCATACCTTTGTCAAAAATGCAGGTCAGCCTCTTGACAGAGACTACCTTCGTGATGAAGTCTGGGGAAACGACAGTAGCAACTTTCATGACAAAACCATTAATGTGGCGATGAACCGCCTGAAGAAAAAGCTCGATCCGGAGGGGTGCAAACATTACTTTGAACCGGTATGGGGTGTAGGTTACAAGCTGGCCTGATATTTTACATACAACTTATGCGCAATTCTAACTTTTGCAGTTTCTTCTCGAAGCTATCGATGGTAGGTGTTTTGAGAAAACGCTCTTTCTTTGTCACTTTCATCGCGTATTTTTTCTCCAGTTTAAGCAGCTTGATCTGTTTGTAGAGTTCTTCTATTTTGGGGTTTGTCAACCCTCCCAGAAAATTTCGTAGCAGCAGCAGTTCCTCATAGCGTCTTGTTTTGGGTGGCAGAGAAGAGCTTTTGAGTGCCAAAAGCATGTTACGGTAACTGCTGCTGTCAATGAGTGTAACCATATATTCCTCTTTGATAAAATACGTCACCACGGTTGCAAAATAGTGTTTGTAGGGCTGCTTGATCTTTTTCATGCGTTTGGAACCCCAAATGTAGTGTTTCGCAATGTTGGCAAAAGAAGTACGTAATGCTTCTATATGGCTGTTTTGTGGCACAAGGCGTCCTTGTTTGTCAAGTATGAAGTTACGGTTGAAGGCCATTGAAATGAGGTTCATAAAGTTTTGAAACTCTGTTTTAGCGTGGCTTTCATACTCGAGCAGTTCAATGAGTATCGCTTTGACTGTAATGCTATCGGGTTTTTCGCCTCCATGTAGACGCATACAGTCACTTTGAAACGGTACACAGGCATTCAGTTCTTTGAGTGTCAGTGTATCGGGGAGGCTCTTTTTCAAAATTTGTTTGAGCTTTTCCTTGGAGTAGATGTTGAGTGCATCGATGATATCGGTCACACGGTAGCGGTTTTCATCGGCAAGATCCATAGCCTGGGAGAGAATAGTTCTTCCGGTAGTATTGTGCAGGGCAAACCCTTTTTTGCGGAGGTAGTGCTCCTCTTGTTTGATGGCATGTTTGAGGTAGCTTGCAATGAAGCGGTATTCAGGGTACTGCTTCAGTTCTTTTTTGCGTTTGAGCAGGGAGGCAAGTGCATAATGTTTGACCGTTTGAGGCAGCATACTGAAGAGTCCGTACTTTTCAATACGCCGAAAGTTGTTCAGGTTGGCATTGAAACGGACAGGGCGGGGGAAGTTTGCAGAAGCCTCTTTGAAATGCATGTCGAGGATATGCTCTCCGTCATGGCCAAAAGCGGTATGGCCGATGTCGTGTACCAGACCTATAATACGGGCAACACCCATGAAATCGAGGTCAACACCCTCTCCCAGTTCCCGGCTGACATGATTGAGCAGATGCGCGGTACTCTCTGCGACTTCAACGGAGTGGCTGTAACGGTTGCGTATACTGTCACGTGTTTTCTGGGAAAGGTACATAGGAATATCTTTCATCCGAACGAATATTTTGTGTCCGATAATATGCATATAGCAGGCTTCAATTGCCATCTGTGCAGACGTTGTCAATGAGTATGCTCCTTTAAATGATGGGTATCAGTCTACTTTGAAAGCGTATCAAAATGGTAACATCGATGTGAATATTTTGTATCCATTCTGTTACTAAAATGTCTTATGATTACTTTATCTTATTATATGGAGTACAGTGATGACAGAGACAGTGACCGTATCGGAGAAAAAGATTGAAAAGCTTGCCAAACGTATGACCAAAGCCTTTGGTATTTCAAAAGAGGAAGCTTATGAGTTGATCTATGAAGAGTGGGAACTGGTTGAGACACTTTTTAGTGTGCATAAAAAGGCAAAATCAGTCAGCGAACACTTTATTGAAGAGATCAATATGTATTACAGGATCGCCTGATGCAGCAGTTGAGTGTAGAAAATTATTTGACGCATCATTACCCAGTGCTTGGACGTTTTCCTGAGCGTGCAAAGTCCCTGCTTTTTTCTTCTGTAAAGAAGTTTTACCATGAACGGGAGATCAACACTTTTCTTGAACAAAACCGGCACAAGGATGCATTCAGTTTTATTGAGGCGGTGTTGGAACATTTTGAGGTTGATATTGCCATCAAACAGAATGAACTTGGCAATATTCCTCCCTACGGCAGAGTGGTGATTGTGGCAAACCATCCGCTTGGTGCACTCGATGCGATGGCACTGCTGCAGCTGATCAAAGGGGTTCGAAAAGATGTCAAGATCGTGGCCAACGCTTTTTTGGAACAGTTTGACAATCTTCGCAGTATGGTTATCCCTGTAGACAATATCAACGGGAAAATGACGAAAGAAACACTCAAAGCGATCAATACTGCACTTGAAGCGGAAGAAGCTGTTGTTATCTTTCCTTCCGGAGAGGTCAGCCGAGCCAGACCGGGCGGTGTGAAAGATACTCCGTGGAAAGCCGGATTTTACAAGTTGGGAAGAAAACACTATGCGCCAATCCTTCCCATTTATATTGAAGCCAAGAATTCCAAGAGCTTCTATCTGTTGTCGATGATAAACCGTGCTTTGGCAACGGCAACGCTGCCACATGAAATGTTCAAGGCGTATGGCAAGGAGATCGGCTTTCGTATTGGCAATGCGATTCCCTATGAGAGCTATGCCATTTCCGGGCTGCCGGAGAAAGAGGCAGTCAAGCTGCTTCGAAAACACTTCAACCGTGTTGCCAAAGGCAAAAGCAACCTGCTGAAAGTCCAAAAAGGCATCTCTCTTTCAGAGTCTCCTTCAGACATCAAAACAGCCCTGAAGCAACAGGGTACAACGCTGGGAACAACATCAGACGGGAAATTGATTATCGTGTATGAAAGTTGTATAGAGAACTGTGTCATCAAGGAGATCGGAAGACTTCGGGAGATCAGTTTCAGACATGTAGGTGAGGGAAGCGGCGAAAAGCGGGATGTAGACAGGTATGATTTTTATTATAAGCATCTTATTATCTGGGATGACGAAAATCTTGAAATTGCCGGTGCGTACCGCATTGGAGAGTGTGCGAATATTGTGAATACGTTTGGAAAAGAAGGGCTTTATACCAGTACACTGTTTCGGTTTGACAAGGCGTTCGAAAGCTGTTTTGAGCAGGGTTTGGAACTTGGAAGAAGTTTCGTGCAGCCAAAATACTGGAATTCAAAAGCACTGGATTATCTGTGGCAGGGGATCGGTGCCTATGTACGCAGCCGTCCCCATATCCGTTATCTCTTCGGACCGGTTAGTTTAAGTGACAGCTTTACGGTGCAGGCCAAAGCGATGATTGTCTATTTTTACAACTGCTACTTTGGGACAAAAGAAAAGCTTGTAACCCATAAGGCGCCCTATAAAATACCGGCGGAGACAAAAGAGTACTGCGAAGAGATTTTTTGCGGGTGTGACTACAGAGCGGATCAGAGGGTACTGAAAGAGGAGCTGGGATATATGGGCTATACCATCCCAACACTCTATAAACAGTATGCGGAGATATGTGAACCCGGCGGGGTTGTATTTATGGATTTTGGGTATGACAAGCACTTTAACTACTGTATTGACGGCTTTATTCTGGTTGATCTTACACAGATGAAAGCAAGTAAGAAAAAACGTTATATCGGAACCGAATTGTAATATATTTGTTATCGTTTTGCGATACACTTCTTACTGTAAATCATTTCAAACTAAGGAAACACAATGACAATGAAAAAGATTGTAACGGCTGCAATAGCGGCTTCCCTGGCACTGACTATAGCGAATGCGGACGAGATCAAAGGTAGAGGCGCTTCTTTCCCCGGGCCAGTCTACAAAGCATGGACATCGGAATATTTCAATGCAACAGGCAACAAAGTCAACTATACACCGACAGGTTCGGGAGACGGTATCAAGTCGATTACGAAGCGTATGGTAGATTTTGGCGGTTCAGACAAGCCTCTGAAGCCTAAAACACTTAAAAAGAAAAAACTCTATATGTTCCCTTCCGTTGTCGGTTCTATTGTGCTGGCATATAACATTGACGGTGTTAAAGACGGTGAGCTGAAACTGTCACGTGCAGCGATCGATGCTATTTTCAGCGGAAAAGCAAAGTTCTGGGATGATGCGGTCATTACCAAAGACAATGCAGCGTTGAAATTGCCACATGCACCTATTACAACCTGTGTACGTGCAGATAAATCAGGAACGACATTCAACTTTACCTACTTCCTGAACAAGATCGATCCTGCATTCAAAGTGAGCAAAAAGCCTACATGGAAAGCAGCGAAAGTAGTTGCGGGTAAATCAAACTCCGGCGTCTCTGCAAACATTCAGCAGATCAAAAACTCCATCGGATACATTGAGTATTCTTACAAAATCAAACTTGGCCTGCCTGCTGCACAGGTAGAGAACAAAGAAGGCAAGTTCATCAACCCGACTGTCAAATCTTTCCAGGATGCTGCGAAATATGCAACATGGACACCTAAGAATGACTTCTATGCCGTCATTGGTGACCCTGCAGGTGCAACGTCATATCCTATTGTTGCGGCAACATTCATTCTTCTGCCTGTAGAGAAAACAGAGAAAAACAAAGAAGTAACCGCTTTCTTTGACTGGGCATACAAAAACGGTGACAAAGCTGCGGCAGACCTCGGCTACGTACCGCTTCCTGCTTCTACAAAAGATGAGATCAGAAAATACTGGGAGAGCAAAGGGATTAAGTAATCCCTTCGCACAGTTTTGGGGCGACTGCCCCGTCTTTTTCTTCTTTTCTCCCCCATTTTAGCTATTTCTTTACAGTTTGTAATAGGTTTGTAATCGCTTTTCTGTACAATTCTGGAACGAATAGACAGAAAGGTACTGTATGGGTGGAAAACTTTTTCGCAATTTCTCTTTTTTCTCTGCAACACTCTCCTTTTTCCTGCTTCTGGGGATTTTTGCCGTGCTGTTTCACTATGCACAGGATGCCATACATACGTTTGGCATCGATTTTCTCTGGACAGATACCTGGGAAGCGGACGAAGATGATGAAGGGGGTGTCTTTGGTGGGCTTATTCCAATTGTCGGGACACTGCTCAGTACACTGATTGCAATGATCATTGCGACACCAATGGCGATGGGAATCGCTATTTTTCTGACTGAAATTGCTTCGGAAAAAGTCGCCAAACCGGTTTCTATTGCCATTGAACTGCTTGCCGCTATTCCGAGTATCATTTACGGGATGTGGGGGCTTTTTTACTTCGCACCGATTGTCCAAAAAACTGTGGGTGGTGACGGTGTCGGGCTCTTGACGGCAGGTATTGTACTGGCCATTATGATCATTCCCTTTATGGCATCGATCACACGTGATTCTATGAATACCACACCGGCAGTACTCAAAGAGTCTGCCTATGCGATGGGGGCGACGAAGTTTGAAGTGATCAAAGATGTTATTATGCCTTATGCCAAAGGCGGCATTATCGGTTCGATCATTTTGGCTCTGGGGCGTGCACTGGGTGAAACGATGGCCGTTGCCTTCCTCATCGGATCGGTGATGCAGCTTCCAAAGAGAATCACAGACCCTACCACGTCCATTCCTGTACTTTTGGCGAATAACTTTGCCGAGGCAGAAGGGCTGGAACTTAGCAGTATGTACTATCTGGCATTGATCCTCTTTGTGGTCAGCTTCATTATTATCTCAACAGCGAAGTTCTACTTCTTCGGCAGAAAGGCTAAGGCATGAACCGACTGGTACTCAATAAAACGATTCTTATACTCTCTACATTGGCAGCAGTCATAGGTGTGGGGTTCCTTTTCTGGATCCTCATTACACTGAGCTACAAAGGAATCATGGCGATTCATTGGACGACGTTTACCCACGATCTGGTTGAAGGCGGTATTCGAAACCTGTTGGTGGGACAGTTTACCATGGCGATTCTTGCCAGTGTCATTGCGGTACCTGTCGGGATGATGGCAGGTATCTATTTGCGTGAATATGGTCATGGCAGTAAATTGGCAGCTGTGATCCGAAACCTCAGCGATGTGATGATGTCTGCACCCTCTATTGTCATCGGTGTGTTTGTGTTTGCCATTCTGGTCGACCCTTTTGGCGGGTATAACGGATTTGCAGGTATTGCTGCACTGGCAATTATGATGATCCCTATCATCATTTCCACAACGGATAATATGCTGGGACTCGTTCCCCAGGAGCTTCGTGAAGCGGGTATTGCACTGGGGGGAAGCAAGCACAAGATCATTTTGCAGGTGGTCATCAAAGCGGCAAAAGTAGGGATTATGACCGGTATCCTGCTCTCGTTTGCAAGAATTATCGGTGAGACAGCGCCGTTGCTTTTTACCTCGGCTAACAACCAGTTTTTTACACTGAACCTGACAGAGCAGTTCCCGTCATTGACCGTCAGTATCTACAATCTGGCAACTTACCCGGACGCGCCAAGCAGAGACCTGGCCTGGGCTGCATCGTTCATTTTGACCGTGATCGTCCTGATCATTAACCTCTTTGGACGCTTTGTCGTACGAAACAAAAAATAAGGAAAGACAGATGGAAAACGTAGTGATGGAAGTCAAGGACTTCTCGTTTGTATACCCAGGCGCGGAGAAGCCTTCGCTTAAAAAGATCACCCTCCCGGTCGAAGAGAACAAAATCACGGCGATGATCGGCCCCAGCGGCTGCGGGAAGTCGACACTGCTGCGTTCTATGAACCGTATTCACGATCTCTATCCGGGCAACACGTATGAAGGGGAGATTAACCTTTACCATCGTGACGGCACGAAAGAGAACATTCTCAAGCTCAAAAAAGAGAACGATTTTATCCGTCTGCGCCAAGAAGTCGGGATGATTTTCCAAAAGCCCACTCCTTTTCCTATGAGCATCTTCGACAATGTTGCCTACGGTTTGCGCCTTGCGGGTATTAAAAACAAAAGTGAATTGCAAGACAGGGTCGAAGCAGCGCTCAAGGGTGCGGCGATCTGGAAAGAGACAAAAGACCGCCTGAATGAGAGTGCACTTGGCATGTCGGGAGGACAGCAGCAGCGTCTGTGCATTGCCCGTGCAGTGGCACTCAAGCCGCGTGTGCTGCTTTTTGATGAGCCGACCTCTGCACTTGACCCTATCTCGACCAGCGCCATTGAAGAGCTGATCAGTGAACTCAAGTCAGAAGTTTCGGTGGTTATCGTAACCCACAATATGCAGCAGGCAAGCCGTTTGAGTGACTACACGGCATTCATGTATCTCGGAGAGCTGATTGAATATGACAAAACGGAGACGATTTTCCTCAATCCCTCCAAGAAATTGACAGAAGACTATATTACCGGACGATTCGGATAAAACAACAAGGAAGGATGAACGATGCTGACAAAATATGAACAGGCAAGGCACGCCGTACGTGCTGAGGTGCTGGAGACGATAGAAATACTGGCAAATACGAATAAGGAGGGGTATGAAGCACTTACGGCCGGTGATACCGCTCGCGTAGAAGAAGTGCGAAAAAATCTCAAGTGTATTACAAGCTGCACTGAGAAGATTGACAATGATATTGTCCTTATTTTTGCACGATACACGCCTGAGGCGAGAGATTTGCGTGAAATGGTCTCTTATCTGAAAATTACTTCCGCACTCAACCGTATCCGCACGAATATCAACAATTACCTTAAAAATATGCAGGGAATGATGACGGAAGAGGATGTAAATATCGTACAGTTCATCAAGGAGTCACTGAGTATCAACCGCTGTACAATTAATGCGTTTGAGAAGACCATTGAAATGCTGAAAACATTTGATGATAATGACAAGATTAAACAGCTTGCTATTGAGATCGATGTGGAGTATGCCAAAACCGATGACATCTATGCACTGCTTGAGAAGAGTGTGCTGCAGAAGATGGGGGAAGCAGATGGCAGGGCTGAAGAGTACTTCAACCTGCTCAAGTATATCCGCAAGAATCTCAAGATCATTGACCGTCTTGACAGTATTTCCCAGCGTATTATTTTTGCACGTATGGGCGGCAAGCTTTAAATAGGTACTTTTCCGCTCCTATACCCATAGGGCTGATTTTCAACCTAAAACCGGGTATACTTTCGTAAAAACGGAGCTGCCCGATGCGTAAATTGCAATGGTTCACCTTTTTTATACTCTCCCTCTTTGTGATCTACAAGATCGTAACGCTTGACCCTTACCAAGTACATCTTGTCGGGAGCAAAGCCACCAATATTAGTTTTAATACTGTGCCGCTATCCAAAAATGACAATGAAAAAAGCATCTTGCGTGTTACTTCCGGTGTAACCCTTCATTTTGATGATAACCGCAGTGAAGCCTATCCGCTCTTTTATCAAATGCTTGCGAAAACAGGTCAGAAGATAGGCAATGGGGTATTTGGAATGATTACCGATGCACAGGGAAAACCGATGTTGGATGCCAATGATAAGCCCCGTCTTTCCGTGCAGCCTGACGGTACGACACTGTTGAAATCGGGAAGAGACTTCCGGCTCTTGACGCATATGGAAGAGGCACCGGGTATGGTGTACGATACGACGCTGGAGCTGACGGAGCAAAAACGGTTGAAGGCTGTGAAGAGCAAGCCGGTTGATATGCGTCCGGTGAAGGGCACTATCATTGACTGTGCCGCATCCAAAACCGACTATGGTACGCACCTTGGCGGCGAAGAGGACTATTCGATGAACAGCCGTTATGCGGATGTCTCGTCTCCGTTTTATGTCAACTGCCGGCTTGACGGCACTTTCAATGATGAGAAAGGAAGGTTCAGTTATTTTTGTGCCTATGTGGAAAATATGGCCGGCTGGCTGGGTGACAACAGTATTGACAAAATGAAAGGTTACAACGGTAATCTCTTCACTCCCTATAACTATGGACATATTATCGAGATAAAACCAAAGTCTCTTGGCCGGGCGGAGGTCGTCAAGCACTTTGTACTGGGGCGGTATACGCCGGAGCTGGCAGTCATGATGCCTGATCACCGCACACTCTATATGAGTGATGATGGTAACTTCAAAGGTTTCTACAAGTTTGTGCTTGACAAGCCGGTGACAACGTTTACGCCAGAGTGGGAAGGTAGACTTTATGCAGCAAAGCTGACACAAAAAAATGCTCAAAACGGGGGAAGCTTTGCTGTAGCGTGGCGGGAGCTTGGACATGCCAAAGACAGCGAAATTGCCGCTATGGTCAAACAGAAAATGACCTTGAGTGATATGTTTGACATTGCCAAGCCCGATGCAGACTACCGGTGTCCTGAGGGCTACCGCAAGGTTAACGAAGATGATGCCACGGAGTGTTTGCGCCTCAAGTCCGGGATGCACAAGGCAGCTGCTTTTCTTGAAACACGCAAATATGCTGCGTACCTCGGGGCGACGATGGAGTTTCGCAAAGGGGAGGGGGTTACATTCGATCCTGTCCGGCGTACACTGTTTCTTGCTCTCTCTTCCATTGACAAGAGTATGACCGATGATTATGAGGGGATGGAGACGGGCAACGATATCCGCCTCAATGAAAACTTCTGCGGCGGGGTTTATGCCTTTGCACTGGATGACAACTACAGTGCTGTTTCAATGAAAGCGCTGCTAACGGGCACACCTCTTGATGATGAGAGTCCTTACGCAGCACATTACCGATGTGATCCGAAAAAGATCGCCAACCCTGATAATATTCTTTACCTTGGAAATGGGGTACTTATCATAGGAGAGGATGGGCCAAACCATGTCAACAATATGCTTTGGGCATATGATATAAATAGTAAAAAATTAATGCGTATTGCATCCCTCCCCATTGGGGCGGAAGTGACGGGGTTGGACAAGGCTATCGTTGCAGGAGAAGGGGTATTGGTCTTCAATGTACAGCACCCCTTTACCGATACGCCCAAAAATGTGGATGAAGAGACTCCCGATGAAGCACTCATCGAGAATGCCACCCCTGAACAAAAGCGGGCACAGGTCGGATATATCGGCGGACTGCCGGCGGGACTGCTGAAAAATTAGGTATAATTGTATCATGGAAAAAGCGATCGAAATCATTGTGATTGAGGATGAAGAAGATATTCTGGAACTGATAGAGTATCATCTTCAGAAAGAAGGATACAGTGTTACAGGTTTTCTCTCCACTGAACATGTCGAGCAGTTTCTTGAAGAGGAAACCCCCTCTTTGATGATCGTTGACAGAAACCTTCCGGGGATGGAGGGGAGTGCATTTGTTGCCTACCTGCGTGAAACGGGGTATGATATTCCGGTGATCTTTCTTACCGCCAAAGACAAAGAGAAAGACCTTGAAGACGGTTTTGAAGCGGGTGGTGATGACTATATGACCAAGCCTTTCAGTCCCAAAGAGTTACTGCTTCGTGTCAAGGCGCTGCTGAAACGCTCGGGAGCACTGCAAAAGCGCCCGAAACTCAAATACAAGACATTGACATTGGATCTTTTTGACAAAACAGTGCATACTGAAGAAGGGGAATTGTCACTGACCAACCTTGAGTTCAAGCTGCTGCATACGTTTATGCAGCATATTGACAAGCCCTTGACACGTGATTACCTGCGTGATGAGGTATGGGGTGCCGAGGGAGAAGGGGTGAATGACAATGCTGTCAATGTTGCGATAAACCGTCTCAAAAACAAAATCGATCCCCAAAACCGCCATACCTACTTCCATCCGGTTTGGGGTGTGGGGTACAAATTTGTCTGAAAATGACAATATGACATATTTTTACAGGCTGTATGCCAAAGGCGGTACACTTTCCTTATGAAAAAACATGAACTGCTGCAAACCTATTTTGGACATAAAACCTTCCGTCCGCTGCAGGAAGAGGTGATCGATGCCATCCTCTCCCGTGAAGATGTACTGATGATCCTGCCTACTGGGGGCGGAAAGTCACTCTGTTACCAGCTGCCGACACTGATGATGGAGGGCGTGACGGTTGTTGTCTCACCGTTGCTTGCTCTGATGCATGACCAGGTCACTGCGCTTAAAGCCAACGGCATAGAGGCGGCGATGCTCTCTTCCATGCAGACGATGGAAGAGAGCCGTGACATTGAACAGCAGTTGCGACAGGGGAGCATCCGGCTGCTTTATGTGGCACCTGAACGTCTGACAAACCCCTATTTTCTAAGCCTTTTGCGTACCCTGCCGCTGAACTTTTTTGTGATTGACGAAGCACACTGTGTGAGTGAGTGGGGGCATGAGTTTCGTGAGAACTACCGGCAGCTTTCTTTGCTCAAGCGGGAGTTTCCCGGTGTGCCCATTGCGGCGTTTACCGCAACGGCAACCAAGACAGTCGAAGCGGACATCGCTGCCAACCTGGGGCTTGTTTCGCCCAAACGTGTGCGTGGCTCACTCTTTCGGGAAAATCTGACCATACAGGCACGCCATCGTATCAAAGACGGGCGTCAACAGCTCATGGCGTTTCTGGAGGCACATAAAGGAGAGTCCGGCATCATTTACACGCTTTCAAGAAAGCAGACCGAATCGGTAGCGCATTTTTTGCAAAGCAAGGGCATTGAGGCAAAGGCTTACCATGCGGGTCTTCCAACGGAAGAGAAGAATACAACCTACAAAGACTTTGTAGCCGACAGAGTACAGGTCGTTGTTGCCACCATCGCTTTTGGCATGGGAATTGACAAGAGCAACATCCGTTTTGTGGTACACATGACCATGCCCAAAACACTGGAAAACTACTATCAGGAAATAGGT